>RFFT01000030.1 GCA_003696795.1 Zetaproteobacteria bacterium
AAAACCTGGCGCTTGCGCGGTGACATTGTCTATTTGTATTACGTGCCCAGGTGACTTCCATTGAGCGCAGTTGAGATTCCATTCAACAGGCCCTTCATGTGCGGTAGCGAATTGGCGTACATCCGCCAGGCTCATGCGCACGGGCAGTTGGCCGGTAATGGCCCGTTCACGCGCGACTGCCAGCAATGGTTGCAGCGGTCCACGGGGTGCCGTAAGGCGCTGTTGACGCATTCCTGCACGGCAGCCTTGGAGATGGCCGCGCTATTGCTCGATCTGCAGCCTGGCGATGAAGTCATCATGCCGTCCTATACGTTTGTTTCGACGGCCAATGCGTTTGTGTTGCGCGGCGCGGTCCCGGTATTCGTGGATATTCGGCAAGATACGCTGAACCTCGACGAGGGTCTGATCGAGGGCGCGATCACGGCGCGAACCAAGGCCATCGTGGTTGTGCATTACGCCGGCGTGGCGTGTGCGATGGATGCGATCATGGCGATCGCCGAACGGCACGGCCTGATGGTGATCGAGGATGCGGCGCAGGCGGTGATGTCCCGCTATCGGGATCGAGCGCTGGGCGGGATCGGACATCTGTCCGCCTTCAGTTTTCATGAGACCAAGAACGTGATCGCCGGCGAGGGCGGGGCATTGTTGATCAACGATGATCGCTTTGTTGAACGTGCCGAGATTGTGTGGGAGAAGGGCACGGACCGCAGCCGTTTTTTTCGCGGGGAGGTGGATAAATACACCTGGGTGGATGTCGGTTCGTCTTATCTTCCCGGCGAGCTGATTGCGGCCTTTCTCTGGGCGCAATTGCAGCAGGCGGAAACCATCACCCAGCGTCGGCTTGCGATTTGGACGCGTTATCACGAGGCGTTCGCGCCGTTGGAACGGCGCGGCGTATTGCGGCGTCCGCGGGTGCCGGCGGACTGCCAACACAATGCGCACATGTACTATCTGTTGCTGCGGGATCAAGCGCGGCGTGACGCGTTTATTGCGGCGATGCGGGATTGCGGCATCATGTGCGTGTTTCATTATGTTCCTTTGCATACCGCGCCCGCCGGGAGAAGGTTTTGTCGGACGCATGGCCGACTGACGGTGACCGAAGAGAGTGCGGCGCGTTTGGTGCGTTTGCCGCTCTGGCTGGGGCTGGAAGAGGTGCAGGAGCGGGTGATCGATGGCGTGTGGCGCGCCCTTGGGGGATGCATGTGATTCTGGTTGTCGGCGACATTATTGTTGACGAGTTCATCTGGGGCGATGTCGCGCGCATCTCGCCGGAGGCCCCGGTGCCGGTGGTGGATGTCGAACGGACCGATCGTCGCTTGGGCGGTTCCGCGAACGTGGTGCGCAATCTGCATGCTCTGGGCGTGCGCTCGGCCATGTTCGGCGTGGTCGGCGATGATGAGCCGGGTGCCTGGGTGCGCCGGCGTTTGAGCGAGCTCGATTCCGATGCCCGTGGTGTATGTGTGAAGGGCAACAGCAGGCCCACCGCGATCAAGACGCGCATCATCGCCCGCCATCAGCAAGTGGTGCGTTTCGATCGCGAATGGCGGCGGCCGATTGCGGAGGATACCCAGCGCTTTCTCGCACAGCGTATTGCCGAGCTTGCGCCCCAAGCCCAAGCCGTGATCTTGTCGGATTATGGCAAGGGCGTGTTGTCCCCGGGTTTTCTGCGCGCGTTGATCGCCGCCATGCCGGGAATGTTGATCGGCGTGGATCCCAAGCCCGAGCATACGTTGGCCTATCGAGGGGCGAGCTTCATTACTCCCAACCTGCATGAGGCGGCGGCGATGGCGGGGATGGAGGCGCACAATGAAGATGCACACGTGTCCGCGATCGCGCGCACGCTGCACGAACGTCTCGACCTGCGCTATACCCTGATTACCCGCTCCGAGCGCGGCATGACGCTGTTCGACGGCGAGTCGGTGCATCATATTCCAACGGCGGCGCGCGATGTGTTCGATGTCACGGGCGCGGGAGATACAGTGATCGCGGTGTTTACCGCCTGTCTTGCCCGTGGCGACGATGCGCTGACGGCCGCTAAAGTGGCCAACCGCGCGGCGGGTGTTGTGGTCGGCAAGGTGGGCACGGCCACGGCAAGCTGGGCGGAAATCGAGCGGCAATGAGGATCGCGGTTGGGATTCCCGCGCGCTATGCGTCCTCCCGTTTCCCGGGCAAGCCGCTGGCCATGCTTGCCGGTCGCCCGATGCTTGCGCATGTGATCGAGCGGGCGCGCGCTGCGGATATTGGACCGGTGTTCGTGGCCACCGATGACACGCGCATCGCCGAGGTGGCTGCGCGGGAGGGCGTGCAGGTGTGCATGACCAAGGACACCCACCGCAGCGGAAGCGAGCGCCTGGCTGAGGCGGCGGTCGGCATCGCGGCGGATGTGATCGTGAACGTGCAAGGAGATGAGCCGCTGATCGATCCGGAAGCCATTCGTCAGGTTGTGCATCCCTTCCGTGACGATCCCTATGTGCCCATGGCCACGCTTGCCCAACCTCTGCGCGCATCCGAGTTGCATGATCCGAACGTGGTCAAGGTGGTATGCAATGCGAAAGGAAGAGCCATGTATTTCAGCCGCGCGCCAATCCCCTTCCCTCGTGACGGGAGTGAGGTTGAGGCGCTCAAGCATATTGGCCTGTACGCCTATCGACGCGAGTTTCTGTTGATCTACGCTGGTCTTGCTCCGTGTGCGCTGGAGCTGAGCGAACAGTTGGAGCAGCTCAGGGTGCTCTATCATGGCTATGATATTGCGGTGACGGTTGGCGAATTCGCTTCCATCGGTGTGGATGTGCCAGCGGACCTGGTACGCGCCCAGCAAGCGCTGGAGAGGAGGAAACCATGCGCGTGATCGATGTATTCAACGGCGATGCGGACGGGATTTGCGCCCTGCACCAACTGCGGCTGGCGGAGCCTTGTGCTGAGGCGGAACTGGTGACCGGCGTGAAGCGCGACATCGCTTTGCTTGGTCGGGTGCGGGCGGGCAAGGGCGATCGGGTGACCGTGCTCGACATCTCCCTGGACAAGAATCGCGAGGACGTGCGGCGTCTGTTGGACAATGGCGCGCACGTGCGCTATTTCGACCATCATTTTGCGGGTGAGATTCCGCAGCATGCGGCGCTGGAGGCGCACATCGACACCGCGCCCGATGTCTGCACCAGCCTGTTGGTCAGTGCCTATCTTCAGCATCGCTATCGCGCGTGGGCGGTGGTTGCGGCTTTTGGCGACAATATGTTCGATGCCGCCTTGGCCGCCGCCCGGCCACTGGCGCTGACGGCGGCGGAGTTGAAGCAATTGGAGCGGCTGGGCACGTTGTTGAATTACAACGGATATGGCGTCACGGTGGAGGACTTGCATGTCCATCCCGCCGATCTCTATCGCGCGCTTTCGCCCTATACCGATCCGCTGGCCTTTGTGGCCGAATCGCCCACCTATCGCCTGTTGGCCGACGGATATGCCGCGGACATGGCGCTGGCTGGCGCCCAGCCTTTGCTGCAGGCGGACGATGCCACAGCGGTGATCATGTTGCCGGATGCGGCGTGGGCGCGACGGGTTTCAGGCGTGTTCGGCAACGCGCTTGCGCGCCAATATCCGGCGCGCGCGCACGCCCTGATCACTGCATTGGCCGATGGCTGCTATCGGGTCAGCGTACGCGCGCCGCTGAACACGAAAACGGGGGCGGACGAGCTGTGCATGCGCTTTCCGACCGGCGGCGGACGCAAGGCAGCGGCGGGGATCAACGCCTTGCCGGCGGACATGCTCGATAGGTTCATCGATGCGTTCCGGGCGCAATACGGATAGCGTATGAGCTATCGGAGGAGGCGCAACGCCAGGCATTTGACGGCGGCATTCGGTCTTTCGTTCCTTGCCGCGGCATCCTATTTTCTGTTTGCCTATCTATTGCCCCAGTTGTTTGGCGATCCAACGGTAAGGCAGGACGTAGTCGGGCGGACCACGAACGAGCTGCTGGACATGGCGGTGCGTACGTTGCAGGAGATGGCGCCCCTGATTGCGGGGGTACTGCTGTTTTTTGCGTTGATCGCGCTGTTGCTCTATTTCCTCGATCGCTGACCGGCAATGAAAAAGGAGCCCGTGAAGGCTCCTTGAGGATGGTGGGCAGGGACGGAATCGAACCGCCGACACGGGGATTTTCAGTCCCCTGCTCTACCGACTGAGCTACCTGCCCGTGCAGGAGCGCGGATTATTCTGATATTCGATCGATGATGCAAGCAATAAAATGCCACCCGCGTCGGCGGGTGGCTGCGAGCCGGTCCGTCCGGTATCAGCTGAAAGAAACGCGATAATGGGGGTCGATCCAGCAGCGCGGAAGCGTCTCACCCGAAGGGAACACGAGCGCGCTTTTTTGCTCGCGTACCGGATCGCCGACTTCTTCTCCCGCTTGATAGCGCACGGTGACCGTTTCCTCATGGGGATCGACGAGCTCAAGCAGCGCCTCTACATGGGCCAAATCTCCGGATGCCTTGTTCTTCAGAAACATGCCTGCCTCCTTTGCCGACGGAATACCTCTCTCTTATCAAGTCAAGCAACGTCCCCCGTTTTTGTCCAGTCAGCGGGCCTGCTCCAGGGGCACGAACAGTCGCTGTCGATAGGCGGCAAGTTCCGCGATGGATTCACGGATGTCGGCCAGCGCCAGGTGGCATCCGCGCTTTTTCGGCGCTTCGAAGCCGGGATACCAGCGGCGTGCCAGTTCCTTCACGGTGCTGACATCGATATTGCGATAATGCATCCAGCTTTCCAGCTCGGGCATATAACGCACGAGGAATCGTCGGTCCTGGTGCACCGAATTGCCGCATAGCGGCGAGACGCCCTTGGGGACATAGCGGCGCACGAAATCCAGCGTTTCCCGTTCTGCATCGCGCATGGTGCATGTGGATGCACGGACGCGCGCTGTAAGCCCGGAGCGGGCATGATGTTCGCGACACCAGTCATCCATCGCCGTCAACACATGATCGGGTTGATGAATGGCGAGATTCGGTCCTTCGGCGATGATATTGAGGTCGTTGTCGGTGATGATGGTGGCGATTTCGAGAATGACATCCCGCTCGGGGTCCAGTCCACTCATTTCCAGGTCCATCCATACCAGGTGGTGTTCTGAGCATATGGCGGTCTTGTTCATGGGGTCTCCTCAATCACGCGCATGCCAAGCATGGTTGCAAGCTGCACGGTTCGCGCGTCGGGCTCAAGGAAGCGGACACCCTGGCGGTGCCATGCCCGGCGAACCGGGTAATGGCGGCGGTAGCGGGTGAAGGCCTGGCCGCGTTCGCTTTCCGGTAGTCGCGCGATGGTTTGCATGCGGTCGTGATCGCGTTGAATCGGGTAGAGCGCGACCGCGGCTTGATGCACCGCATGCCAAGGGTCGCCGCTGCGCGCGATGGTTGCGGGCGCCGGAGGCTCGGGCAGGCTGGTGGCCATATTCCAGCTCGGCGAGACACCGAGCCAGCGGCACAACGCGCAATAGGCATACCAGGTGTTGGCGGCCTTGCCGTCGAGCGAGTGGCCGGCGATGTGGGGTGTGGCCAGCAACATCTGCGGATGCTGGACCAGTCGAGGGTTGGGTGCGGGTTCATGTTCCCAGCAATCGAGAACGGCGAAATGCCGGCGGTCGGCATTCAGCCAGCCGAGCAGGGCCTGGTTGTCGATACATGCGCCACGTGCGGCATTGATGATGATGTCGCCTTTGAAGGTCGCAAGCTGCGCTTCGCCGAGCAGATGGTGGGTGGCGTCGAGACCGTGGTGGGTGAGGGGCGTATGCAGGCTAAGCAGATCGGCCCGCGCCAGCAGCTCGCTGAGCGTTTCAAAACCGCTCGCCCCCTCCCGGCGGGCGCGTGGTGGGTCGTTGAGCAACACCTGCAGGCCCAGCCGCCGACAGACTCTGGCCAGCGCGCCTCCAATGCGTCCGGCCCCGATGATGCCAATCGTAGCCGCGGGCAGGTGGAGGACGCCACGCATGTGCAGCTCCAGCAGTACGGTGAGCATATACTCGACGACCGAGCCGGTTGAGGAACCCGCCGCATTGGCATGATGGATGCCGCGCCGCTGAAGGTAGCTCTTGTCGAAATGATCATCTCCGATCGTGGCCGTGGCGACAAAGCGGACGGGGGTATCATCGAGCAGTCGGGCGTTGACCTGGGTGGAGGAGCGGGTGATCAGCACATCGGCATGACGCAGCGCTTGGCGGGTGATGTCCTGATGTTCAAGCACACGCAGTTCGATCTGGTGGTCGGGAATGTGGCTGAACGCCTCGCGCACGGCATGGATATGGGCGTCGGCGACGATGCGTAGCCGCTTCATGCCCGTTCGTCGCATCCACAACGTTCGCAAATGCGTCGGATCAGTGCGCTGGACGAATAGCCGGCGAGAAAAGGCAGCACAACCACCCGTCCACCCCTGGCGCGCACGACATCGGCGCCGACGATTGCGTCCACGCGATAGTCCCCCCCTTTGACAAGGATGTCGGGGCTGAGCATCCGGATCAGCGCAAGTGGTGTGTCCTCGCTGAAGGGCACGACGAGATCGATGCAGCGCAGAGCACCGAGCATGCGCGCCCGGTCCGCTAGCGGATTGATCGGACGGGTTGGACCTTTGAGGCGGCGTACGGACGCGTCATCGTTCAGGCCCACGACCAGACGCTCGCCCAGCGCCTGCGCTTTTTCCAGATAGTCGACATGGCCGGGATGCAACAGGTCGAAACAGCCGTTGGTGAATACCACCCGCGCACCCTGGCGCTGCCAGGCGCGGACTTTGGCCGTGGCCTGCCGCCAATCAGCCAGCATGCACGTCATCAGCGGCGAACTTCAACCAGGTCGACGACCGCGGTGACCCCATCGGTTGCACGCGCAATGTCCACCGCACGTCGGCGCTGTCGCTGACTGTCCACGATGCCGGTGAGGTATACTTTCCCGTTCACCGTTTCAACATGGAAGGTGAAACCGGAAACCACGGGATCGGCCAGCAGTTTGCTTTTGATTTTGGTGGTGATCCAGGAGTCGGACACAATGGCCAACGCGCTGGGCCTACCCACCTTCAGGTTTTCCGCATGCACCTTGCGTACGCCCTTGACCTGGCTGGCGATGTACACCGCCCGGCGCACATGCTCGCGGGTAGGCAGGAAGCCGGTGAGGTACACCACGCCGTCGATGACCTGCACGCTGACCCAGCGCGAAGGCATATCCTTTTCCGCCACCAAGCGGGCATTGATCTTGGCGCCAATGCTGACATCGTCGATTTGGGTACCCACGGACCGTTCGTCGAACGCGGCGCTTCCCGCGGCGGCGCCGCCGACCACGGCGGTCGCCACGCAGCCGCCGGCCAACGGCATGGCGAACAACAGCAGCAAGGTGAATGTTTTTTTCATCACGTCCACACTCCTCATTTATGCGACTTCATCCCCAAGCGCGTCGATAACGGCGGCGAACAGCAGGGGCACGATGAGCTCATCGGGCCCCTGCAGCCGGCTGAACCGTCCCTTGGGGCGGGACAAACGTTGCATGCAGTGCATCCCGCCCGCCGTGTTCGGCGTCACATCGATGTCCACCGCATGCAGATGATCCACCTCATGCCCTAAATTGCGCGCCGCGGATAGCGCCATCAGCAGGACGCGGAGCATGATCGCGTTGGAGGCGATGTTCAACACGACGCCATGCGCCGCGTCGGCGAGCATGCCGGTCAACAGGCGCACGTCGAGCATGGCCGCAGCCCCCATGGACTCGCCATGAACGGATGGATGAAAGTGGAATGTGTCGGCGCCCATGGCGGGATGCACGCTGAGCGGAATGCCGTAGCGATGGGCGGTTGCGATGACCGAATGTTCGAGATGCTCGAAGCCGCCGTCGAGCAGTCGCTTGCCCAAGCTTTGTCCGATCCCCCAGTTCTCCGAAGCGCCGAGGTTGATGGCTTCGTTGATGATTCTGCCCGTTTCCTCGGGTACAACCAAGTCGCCCGCGCGAAGGGCTGCGATGCTGGAGGTGAACGTATTGCCGTACAGGGTGATTTCGATGTCACGGATCATCGCCGCGCCGGTGAGCGCCAGCCCGTTGATGACGCCCTGCTCGATCAGGCGGATCAGCAGCGGACTGAGTCCCGCATCGAAGAATTGTCCGCCCATGGCCAATAAAACCGTATGCCGTTTGCGGTGCGCGCGGACGATGGCATCGCGCACGGCGAACAGCTCGCCGGCCATGCCCAGGTTGGGCAGGCTGCACAGGAAGTCGGCGAGCGTGCCGCCCGCATGGTAGGGCGCGGCGAAGTCCTGTTCGCGGCTGTCCGCCTTGCGTTGGCTTAGCGGTGTGGTCCGCATTGCGGAAAACGATGGACGTTTCGTGCTCATGACGATTCCCCTCCGAACAACAGCCGGTCGATCAAACTGCACAGAATGTGCAGACATGTGATGTGCATTTCCTGGATGCGCGGGGTGGATGGATGCTCAATATGCAGGGCCACGCGCACCGCGGGATGGTTGCGCAGGCTGCCCCCATGCTTGCCGGTCAAGGCGACCACGGACATGCTTTGCCGCTGCGCCTGCTCAACCGCGCGCAGGACATTGGGCGAATTCCCGCTGGTGGAAATCGCCAACAGCACATCGCCGGCACGTCCCAGCGCCTCGATCTGCCGGGCATAGATTTGGTCGAACGAGAAGTCGTTGGCGATACTGGTGATCACCGATGCGTCATGGGTCATCGCGATGGCCGCCAGGCCTCGGCGGTTGGTTTCGAAGCGATTGACCAACTCGCCGGCAAAGTGTTGCGCGTCCGCGGCCGAGCCGCCGTTGCCGCAGGCGAGCACCTTGCCGCCCTGCGCAAGCGCGTCCGCGATGATGCCGGCCGCCTCGGCAAGCGGGCCGGGTAGCGTTTGCATGCATTGGGCGCGCAATGCCATGCCATCCTCGAGCGCCTGTCGAATGATGCCGCGCATATGGTTATCGGATGATGTCTTTGATGTGCTCAATGTGAAACCGCCCCGTCCGCTCCCGTGCTGGCGTTAGCATGATCAAATCGAAACGGCATTGCAATGACGCGTATTGCGGGTGCCGGGCGAGCCATAGCTCGGCCGCCTGCCGCAGGCGCCGGCATTTGTCCGCGGTCACTGCGAGCAGCGCGGAATCCCGACTGCGATGGGCTTTGACCTCGATGAACAGCAGTGATTCGTTGTCCCGCGCGACGATGTCCAGTTCGCCGCGCGCCAGGCGCACATTGCGCGCAAGGATCCGGTGGCCGTGTTGCACGAGCCAGGCGCAGGCCGCGTCCTCGCCGCGACGACCTTTAGTCGTGCTCATGGGACTGCCGCGCAAGCAGGGCGTACACGCGCTTTTTGGGCACGTTCAACAGACGTGCAATATGTCTTGCCTTTTTTGCCGGGGGCAGCGTCGCCCATTCGGCCTGCTCGGCGCAGGCGAGAATTTGCGCATCGCTGACCGTGTGCCCGTCCGGCTCGCCCGGCGCGAGCAACAGCACGCATTCGCCACGCGCGGGGCTGGCGCTGAAGTGCGCGATTTGCTCGTCAATGGGGGCCAGGCGGAATTCCTCGTGCAGTTTGGTGATCTCCCGTGCCACGCAGCATAGGCGTTGCCCATCGCATAGCCCCGCCAGCTCCTTTAGGGTGCGCAGCAACCGGTGGGGCGATTCGAAGATGAGCGAGGTGCAGTCGCTGGCGGCCATGCGCTGCAGGCAAGCACGGCGCGCCTTGCCGGAGCGCGGCAGGAAACCGAGAAACAGCAGTGGCTGGGTTGGCAGACCGGCGGCGCACAACGCGCTGGTCAAGCTGCTGGGGCCGGGAATGGGAACCACCTTCAGGCCCGCTTCGCGCACCGCGCGCACCAGGGGATATCCGGGGTCGGAGATCAATGGGGTGCCCGCGTCGGAAATCAGGGCCACATGCTTGCCGTCCAACAGTTGCGCACGTATGCGCTCAATGACGGAGCGTTCATTGTGTTCATGCAGCGCGATCATCGGTGTGGCGATCTGGTAATGGCGCAACAGCTTGCCGCTGGTGCGCGTGTCCTCGGCCGCGATGAGATCGACCCGCTTGAGCGTGTCGATCGCGCGCAGGGTGATGTCCGCGAGATTGCCGATCGGGGTGGCGACGATGAACAGTTGGCCTGGACTGGTGCGAGGTTTAGCATCCGAACGCATATTGCTCACACGATACGCGGTCGGGGGACGGGTTTCAATGTCGCATCGATTTTTCACCACGATTGTCATACTTGCGCTGCTCTCGCTGGTCGCGTGTCAGCCCAAGAAGCCCGCCCCGGTCATCCAGCCGGAGGTTTCGCGACCGGCGGTTGCGCCTCCGCCGCTGGCGCCCGAGCCGACGGTTTCGGAGGCGTTGCGGCGCATCGTGGCGCAGGCGCGCGCCAGCGAGCGGGCTGAAGACGCCCTCGCGGTACTCGATGACTATATCGCCCATGCGCAGCCGGCCTTGCGCGATGAGGCGCGCTTTCGCAAGGCGCAGGTGATGCTGGAGTTGCATGTGCCGGGCGCGGAGCGGGAGGCGGAGCGCGTCTTGCGGGCGCTGCCGGAGCATCCGCTGGTCCCCTATCTCTATTTCTGGCTTGCCCGTTGGTGGGAGTATCAGGATGAGCCGGAGCGCGCGTTGGCGATGCTGCGCCAGGCGCTGGAGCATCCCGCGCTGACGCGCTCGCTGCTCGACCAGGTGTTGCGCGCCGGCCCGTCGATCAGCCAGCAGGTTTCCGAGCAAGACGCGTTGGCCTGGATGATTTCCGCCGCGCGGTTGGGGCGGGGCGGGCGCAAACAGTGGCTGCAGGCCGCTTCCCGTCGCGCCGGACCCGAGGCATTGCGCGCATTGAACGAGGCGGCGGGCGAGGATGCCGCGCTGGTGGCCGAGCTCGATATGTATGCGGCGCGGCGGTATCTGCTCAGTGGCGATATGGAGATGGTGGGGCGGATCCGGACCTGGCTGGAGACACTGGCCCCGGGCAGCGAGCCTCAGCGGGCGGTCGAGCGCTGGGTGTCAGGGCGGGTGCGGCCCGCTGTGGTGGGGGTGCTGTTGCCCTTGACCGGACCATATGCGCGTTTTGGCGAGTCGGCTTTGCGCGGCCTGCGAATGGCGCTGACTTCGCTCGATGCGCCGGTCACCTTGCGCATCGAGGATACGGGGTCGGATCCTGACCGCGCGGTGGCCGCATACCAGTCGCTGATGAACGCGCCGGTGGATGTGGTGGTCGGTCCCTTGCTGGCGCGCACCAGCGAGGCGCTGCTGCCTTATCTTCGCCCGTCGCTTCCCGTGTTGAGCATGACCTCCGCAGCGCACCTGGCGGCGCGCAGCGATGCTCTGTTCGTGCATACCCTGGCGCCCACGGTTCAGGCCCAGGCCATTGCCGCGCGCGCCATCGAGCAAGGCGCGAAGCGCGTCGCCGTCATTCTCGGGGAGCAACCCGGCATGCGGCGGGAGGCGAACGCCTTTCGCGAGGCGTTTACCCGCATGGGAGGTGAGGTGGTCGCCGAACTCGTCTTGCCTAAGGACCAGGTCGATGTGCGCGAGCCATTGGCCATGCTCAAGATGAAGACCGATGACGAGATGCTGCTGGCCGGGCTGGACGAGGAGGCCGGCGTGTTTCTGCCACCCAATGAGTTGGAGGTGCGTATGCCCAGCACCCTAGACGCGATTTACCTGGCCCTGCCGGGTCAGCGTGTGGCCTTGTTGGCCAGTCAGTTGGCCTATGCGGACCTTACCGGCATGACGCTGTACGGGAGCAGTCGCTGGATGGATGGGCATTTGCTCGATGACGGGGGGCGCTATCTTTCGCATGCGCGGTTCGTCGGGCATATGATGGATGAGAATCAGCAGCGCCGCCTGCTGCGTGTGCAACAGATGTATCGCGAGGTCTGGGGGGATGCGCGTGCGGGCGCGCTAACGCTGCTGGCCTACGATACGCTGCAGATTGCGGTGATGCTGACCAGTCGCCTTGGCTTGCGGGGGCATCAAATTATCGATGCGCTGCAGGATCGGGCGGGTTTCCCCGCCCTGACCGGTGAAGTGGTGTTCGATGCATCGGGCGTTGGCCAGAAGCGGTTGGGCATGGACATGATCCGGCATGGGGAAATTGTGCCGACGGGGTCCTAGGCAAGCCTGTCGTCGGCGACAAAGGCGAATGCCACGGCTTCCGGCTCCAGGGAAAGGGTGGTCCGGAGAGAATTTCGTCCTTCGCCCTTGCGGCATGAGCCCCCCTTTTGCGCGACGCATCCGCTGGTTTGCCAGCGACAGTTGCGCATCCATTTGCTATAATCCTGGCCCAGCGGGACGCCCTTGCGCCGGATTGGAGGGATATTGCGGGAGATACTGAAATCGAAGCGTGTGTTGCTGCCGGCGATGAATCTTTCGCTGGCTTTCCGGGTGGTCGTGATTCTGCGGCGCATGGGGGTTCTGCCGTATGTCTTGGGTCCAGAGGGCCGCGCCTCATTGTTCAATACGGGCCACTTTGCGCGCCGCTATATCGCCTTCGATGCGGAGGCGATGGGATACGATCAGGATCCGTTGCTGGATGCGTTGGGCCCGCGCTTTGTCGAGCTGTTGAACGAGGTTTGCACGCGCCATGCCATCGATGTGGTGTTGCCCGTCGACAACACGATGATCATGACCCTGGCGCGCCATCGACATCTTTTGGCTGCCGGTGCCGCGCTGGCGCCGATCCCCGATGAGGGTTTGCTGCGCATGTTGCACGACAAATGGGCGTTTTCCCGCTTGCTTGCGCGGCTCAATCTTCCCCAGCCGGCCACCCGTCTGCTGCCCACGCCAAAGGATGTGGACAAGCTGGATCTATCCTATCCATTGGTCATCAAGCCGGTTGCGCATGGCGGTGGATTGGATGTGACGCGGGTAGCCGATGCGGAGGAGGCGGTTTTACGGGTGCGCGAGCACTTGGCGCGTTTTCCCGGGGACCGAATGATTGCGCAGGCGTGGATCGATGGCGAGGATTTTCAGGTGTGCGTGTTCGCGCAGGCGGGCGAGGTGCGCGCCTGGTCGATGTGCGCGATGCGCGGAAAGGGTGTACGCGCCTTTATCGAGGTGCCCGAAGTGATCGATTATTGCCGGCGTATCGTGAAACGTACCGGCTACGAGGGGGCGATACAGTTCGATTTGATGCAGGAACGGGCAACGGGCGAGTTTCGTTTTCTGGAGGCCAATCTCCGCTTTCCCGCCTCCACCTATTATCATTTTCGCGCCGGCGTCAATTACGTGGGCCTTAGCTTGGTGGCCGCGCTCGGTCACGACGTCGCCCAGTTTTTCCAGCCTGTGCGCCCGCTCATCATTGAACAATCGCTCCTGGATGGCATCTTGGTGCGCGGTAACGACAAATTGGTCGCGCACACCTAAACATTTGGATCCTGGGGCGCTCGTCGGCAAGGGGATTGGTGATTGCACCTGAGGCGGCGAGCGGCATACTGGCGGAAACCTTGCAATGGGGGGCGCATGCCAGCAACCGGAAACAAGCCGCCGATCCAGATGTTTCTGCCGCCGGAAACGCTGGCCATGCTCGCCAGCTTTCAAGGCGAGTTGCCCGACCGCCTGGTGCTGAAGCAGGATATGCTGGTGTTGTTCAGCGATATGCGCGGGTTTACCGAATTAAGCGAACGCATGCCGGCCGAGGAGGTGTACCGGCTGTTGCATGCAAGCATGGAGCTGCAGGCCCGTTTCGTGCACCGCTATGGCGGCAGCATCAACAAGTTTCTCGGCGATGGCCTGCTCGCCTGTTTTTCCGGTGAGGACAAGGCGTTGCGCGCGGTGCGCTGTGTGCGCGCGCTGTTGCGTGCGCTGACGCCGCGAGCCGGGCGGGACGCGGCATGCCGGGTGGGGTTTGGCATGCATAGCGGGCAGGTGTTGTTCGGGATCATCGGCGATGATGCGCGCCGGGAGTTCGCGTTGATCGGGGACGTGGTGAACACGGCCGCGCGCCTGTGTGGTTTGGCCCGGCCCTTTCAGGCATTGACCACGGCGGCGGTGTTCCAGGCGCTGCCGGAGGATGTGCGATGCGCATATCTGCGTCCGCAGGGCAAGACCGCTTTCCGCGGCAAGAAGGAGCGCATGGATGTGTATAGCCTGGTGCCCTAGCGTGCGTGAAGGGTGGCGCGCATGTTGTGGCCTCTGGCTGGTTGCGATGTTGTTCGCCGCGCAGCCGCTTGCCGCCGGCGAGCCGTCGCAGCCGCGCATCACCCGCGATGCGCAAGTGGTGTACTGCCATCTCGTCTGGCCGACGGATGTGGCGAACTTGCGCCGCATGCTGCGTTCGGGCATTGCGATCGTGGTGCGTTGGGAGCTGTCGATCAAGCGCGAGCGGCGCTACTGGCTCGACGAGCGCTTGGGCGATGTGGAGGTGGTGCGACGGGTGGTGCCGGACATGCTGTCCCACCGGTGGCTGCTGGAAGACCAGGGCAGCGGTATTACCCGCAGTGTTTCCTCGCTGGATCAGGCCATTCGCTTTCTGACCCGGCTCGATGCGTATCCGGTGGTCGATCGCGGCCTGCTGCAACACGGTGTGCGGTATGTGCTGGATGCCAGCCTGCAGGTTTACGAGGGCGAGGCCATGGACAACTGGTGGAATCGCTGGCTGCGCGGCACTGAATTCGCCACCCGGGTGGTGTTCAAGGAGCCCTGATGCGGCTGGACGTGATGCGTTTTTTGCCGTTGCTCATGGCGGCTGCGTTGTTGTCGCTGATTGCGCTGTTGTGGCCCGTGGCGCGCGGCGGGTTGCTGATGGCTTGGATCAATGTGGCGATCCTGAGCGCATTGGCCGTGTTGCTGCTGCAGTACGGCATTCGTCTCTTGCGGCGTCGAGGCGCGCCGCCCCCCGGTTCGCGCCTGCGGGCCAAGCTGGTGATTGCGATGGTGGGCATGCTGATGGTGCCGTCGCTGCTGATTCAGCTCTCCGCCAGTCAGATGGTGGAGCGGGGGATGGATGTTTGGTTCGATCTTCGAGTCGATACCCTGCTTGAGCGCGCGTTGAAGCTTGCCCAGGGCTTTTACGACCGCATCGACCTGGATATGAAGCGCGGGCTGCGTGACTATGTGGCCGATCCCGAGTTGATCAGCGCCCTCGGGACTGAGGTGCCGTTCGGAGCGGCCAACGGCCGGTTGCGCGAGATCCTGGTCAAGGAGGGCTGGGATCGGATTCAATTGTTCGATATCAATGAGCGCATGGTGGCGGATGTGCGGCGGGACGGGTTGATTGATGTGCATCCCGCGCCGTTGAGCGAAGCCGCGCGGCTGGTGATGCAGCTGGGCAATGTATCCACCGAGATCGTGACCGACGGGGATGTTGAGAAGGCCATCGGCTATGCACCGGTGTTGGGGCAGAAGGGCAGCGTGGGGCTGCTGCGCGTCGAGCTCAAGCTTCCCGAGGGGGTGATTCGCAGTGCGCGTCTGGTTGAGTCGGATTACCAGAACTACCGTGCACTGGAGCATAACCGGCACATGATCAAGGACTTGTTCGCCAATGCGATGCTGTTCGTGACACTGGTGCTGGTGATGCTGGCCAGCGTGATGGCGCTTTGGTTCGCACGGCGATTGACCGCGCCGATCGGGGAGCTGGCGGCGGCCCTGCATCGGGTGACCGAGGGCGACCTGAATGTGGCGATTCCCGCGTCTTCGCAGGATGAGTTGGGATCGTTGGCTGAATCGTTCAACCAGATGGCCGAGCGTTTGCGGCAGAATGCGGCAGCGATCGACAAGGCGCAGCGCGATCTCACCCACGCGCTCGCCAACAGTCGGCAGCGGCAATACATCCTGGAGACCTTGCTGGCCAATCTGCATACGGGCGTGTTGCTCATCGATGCCAACGGCTCGATTCGGTTGTTGAATCAGTCCTTGCGCGACATTTTGCCGGAGGCAGGCGAGTGGCGTCCCGGCATGGCGCTGCAAACGCATTGCATCGGCCCGCTGCGCTTTCTCGGTGAGTTCTATGCCGACATGCGGGCGCGTGACGAGGCGGCGTTGCAGCGCCAGTTTGATTTGGCCGGGCGTCATGTCTTGGTGCGCGGGGCGCGTCTGGAGCTGTCCGGCATGGCCGAGTTTTCCGGCGAACTGATTATGGTCGATGACATCACCGAGCTGGTCAATGCGCAGCGGCACCAGGCATGGGCCGAGGTGGCGCAACGGTTGGCGCACGAGATCAAGAATCCGTTGACGCCAATCAAGCTTTCGGCCGAGCGCTTGCAGCGCCGCTTCCGTCGGCAGGTGGATGCGCAGGATGTGTTTGACTCCTGCACGCAGGCGATTGTGACCCAGGTGGCGCGGCTGCAACGGCTGATCGCGGACTTCTCCTCGCTGGCGCGCATGCCGCAGCCCAAGATCGAGCAGGTGCGTGTGGCGGACATCATGCGTGACATGCGTGAGCTGTTCAATGCCTATCCGGCGCTCAGTTTTGTCGAGCCGGAGGCATCGCTTACGTGTTATTGCGATGCCGACCAGGTGCGTCAGGTGCTGATCAACCTGTTGGACAATGCGCTGGCGGCGATAGGCGACGACGGACGGGTGACGCTTGAGGTGGGCAAGACCGATCAATGGGTGGAATGGCATGTGCTCGACGACGGTCCGGGGGTGCCCGAAGAGATTCGGCAGCAGGTGTTCGAAGCCTATTTTTCAACCAAGGCAAGTGGTTCGGGGCTGGGTCTGGCTATTGCCCGGCGCATCGCCGAGGATCATGGAGGCGAGCTGTGCCTGATTTCGGCGCGGAATCCGACCCATTTCTGTTTGCGTCTGCCGCGACGTTCACGCCGAGTTGAGGAGGGGGTATGAGCCATCGCATCATGATTGTTGACGATGAGGCGCCGATTCGCGAATCGTTGCAGGGTTTGTTCGAGGATGAGGGGTTTCTGGTCTATCTCGCCGCCTCGGGCGAGGAGGCGGTGGCCAAGCTGCGCAAGCAGTCGGTGGATTGCGTGCTGCTGGATATCTGGATGCCCGGTATCGATGGCTTGGAAACCCTTTCCCGCTTGCGGCAACTGGATGAAAGCCTGCCGGTGATCATGATGTCCGGACACGCGACCATTGACACCGCGGTGCGCGCCACCCGCCAGGGCGCGTTCGATTTCGTCGAAAAGCCGATCTCGTTCGATCATATGTTGATCCTGGTGCGCAACGCGCTGGAGCGGCGTCGGTTGGAGTTGGAGAACCGCAACCTGCGCGCAGGTCAGCAGGCCGGAAAGGCGCGCACGCTGGTGGGGGAGAGCGCGGTGATGCGCGAGGTGCGCGCATTGATCGAGCGGGTGGCGGCGTCCGATGCGCCGGTGTTGATTCTCGGGGAGCATGGGTGCGGAAAGACGGTGGCCGCGATGATGTTGCATCAGATGTCGCGCAGGAAGGATGGCCCCTTTGTGGAGCTGAACAGCGCCAGCGTGCCGGAAGGGCGCATGGATTCAGAGCTGTTCGGGCATGAGAAGGGTGCGTTCCCGGGGGCGCTGCATACGCGGCGCGGATGCTTTGAGCGCGCGCATCAGGGCAGCTTGTTCATCGACGAGGTAGCGGATCTCGCGCTGCCGGTGCAGGCCAAGGTGGTGCGCATTTTGCAGGAACGCCGAGTGTATCGCCTGGGCAGTGTCACCCCGTTCGATGCCGATGTGCGACTGTTGGCGGCGAGCAGCAAGGATCTGGAGCGCGAAATGCGCGCGGGCAAGGTGCGCGAGGACTTCTATTATCGCCTGAATGTGGTGGAGATCCGCATGCCCCCGCTGCGCGAGCACAGCGAGGACATCCCTTTGCTGGTAGAGGCGCTGGCGGGCGAACAGGCGGGGGATCTTGGCGGCGAACCGGTGCGTTTCAGCGATGATGCCATGATGCGACTGTGCGAATATCATTGGCCGGGCAACGTGCGCGAGTTGCGCAACTATATCGAGCGTTGCCAGATCCTGATGCCCGGGCGGGTGGTGGATGTGGGCGACATGCCGCCGCTTGATCATCAGGCCGCGCCAGCGGGCGGGCATGTGTCGATGGCGATGGACGAGGGCTTTCATGCCGCGCGCGAGCGTTTCGAGCGCAGCTACCTGATACATCATCTACAGGCGCATGACTGGAATGTGAGCCGGACGGCGGCGGCGATCGGCATGGAGCGGAGTCAGTTGCACCGCAAGATGAAGCATTTCGGGCTTTCGGCCCCGGCGAGGAAGGGCGCATGAATATCCTGATTCTGGGTGCGGGCGAGGTGGGTTTCCATATCGCCCGTTATCTGTCCAACGAGGGCAACGATGTCACCGTGATCGATACCGACGCGAAGCGTTTGGAGACGGTGTCCGACGCGATGGATGTGCGTACCGTGCAGGGCTTTGCATCGCATCCTTCTGTGCTCGCGCGCGCCGGCGCGGGACAGGCGGATCTGCTGATCGCGGCGACCACGAACGACGAGGTGAACATGCTGGCCTGCCAGGTGGCCCATTCGCTGTTTCGTCTGCCGACCAAGATCGCGCGCATCCGACATATGGATTATGTGCGCGCGGAAGGGTTGTTCGGGCGCGACGAATTGCCGATCGATCATATCATTTCGCCGGAAACCGAGGCGGCCAGGGCGGTGATCAAGCGTTTTCAGGTGTCTTCAGCCGCCGATGTGATGGACTTCGCCGGTGGACGGGTGCAGTTGCTGGGGCTGCCGGTGGAGCCGAAAAGCCCGCTTGCCGGCATCGCGTTGGCCGAGATTGGCGAGGTGTTGGGCGGTCTGCGCCTGTATGTTGTGGCGCATGAGCATAACCGGCGTTGGCGTGTGCCGCGTGGCGACACCGTGTTACTCGCCGGCGATGCGATCTATGTCGCGATTCGGCGCGAGGATGTGGCGCAGTTTCTGCATTGCATCGGTCGCGACATTGACGCGGCGGGCAAGAAAAGCGTGATGATGATCGGCGGCGGCAATATCGGTTATATCGTAGCGCGCGAGCTGGAATCGATGGGTATTGCGGTGAAGCTGATCGAATACAATGCCGAGCGGGCCGAATGGCTGGCCGAGCGCTTGTCCTCGTCGGTGGTGATCCATGGCGATGCGCTGGATCAATCGCTGCTGGAGAACGAGGCGATTGAACGCATGGATGATTTTCTGGCGCTCACCAACGACGATGAGACCAATATCCTGGCCAGCCTGATCGCGCGCAAGTACAAGGTGCCGCATGTGGTCACCCTGATCAACCGCTCGATTTATGCGGAGCTGGTGCGCGAGATCGGTCTCGATGTGACCGTTTCCCCGAGGCTGACGACGGTCGCGTCGATTCTGGGCCATGTGCGGCGCGGACGGGTGCTCAGCGAGTCGTCGCTGGGCGGTGGAGAGCTGGAGATCATGGAGGCCGAGGCGCTGGAGACCACGCCGATTACGGCCGAGCCGTTGCGTTCGCTGCAGTTGCCGGAGGAGACGGTGATTGGCGCGGTGGTGCGCGGCGAGCAGGTGATCGTGCCCGATGGCGATACCCATATCCAGCCTCACGACATCGTGATCGTGGTCACCCGGCGCACGGCCACCAAAGCGGTGGAGCGGATGTTCGAAGTGCAGCTGGAGTTTTTCTGAGCCATGCATTGGCGGGGGATTGTCTGGACCCTGGGGATGCTGGCCGTGTTTTTCGGCATCAGCATGATCGTCCCGGTATTCGTGGCGATCTACTACCAGAGCGGGCATGCGATGCAGTTCGTGATGGCCGGCATGATGGTGGTGCTGCTCGGCGTGCTGGCCATGCAATGGGGGGGGGATGCGCCGGAGCGGCTGAGCCACAAGGACGGTTTCCTGATTGTCGCGCTGGCCTGGATCATGCTTTCGGCGCTGGGCTCGATTCCGTTTCTCACCACCGGGGTTTGCCGCGGCGTGGTCGATGCACTGTTCGAGTCGACCTCGGGCCTGACCACGACCGGGGCAACCGTGCTTTCCGGACTCGACCACCTGCCCCCCTCGATTCTGTTCTGGCGGTCGATGCAGGAATGGCTGGGCGGCATGGGTATCATCGTGTTGGCGGTGGCGATCATGCCGATGCTGGGGGTGGGCGGCATGCAGTTGTTCAAGGCCGAAGCACCCGGACCGGTCAAGGACAAGATCACGGCACGCGTGACCGAAACCGCGAAGGTGCTGTGGTATCTGTATCTGGCGATGACCATGATCGCGGCCCTGGCTCTGTGGCTGGCGGGCATGAGTCCGTTCGATGCGATCAACCATGCGATGTGCACGGTCGCGATCGGTGGTTTTTCGACGCACGATGCGAGCATCGGATATTTCGATTCGGATGTGATCCGCGGCCTGATGGTCATGTTCATGCTCATGGCCGGCGTGAACTTCACCCTCCATTTCGCATCCCTGCGGCGGCGCTTTTCGCCGTTGGTGTATTTTCGCGACGATGAATTTCGCGCCTATTTCAAGTGGTTCGCGTTTCTGATCGTCATGGTGGGCGGCATCGTGGTGCTGTCCGGCAAGGGCACCCCGATGGAGGCGCTGTTCAATGTCGTGTCTGTCGCAACCACCACCGGATTCGCGGTCAGCGATTATGCCCAGTGGCCGCCGGCGGCGAACCTGTTGATGCTGATGTCCATGTTCGTCGGCGCCTGCGCCGGTTCCACCGGCGGCGGCATGAAGGTGGTGCGTATCCTGCTGCTGTTTCGGCAAGGCAAGCGGGAGATTCGGCGCCTGATACATCCCCAGGGCGTGATACAGGTCAAGCTAGGGGGACAGAACCTCTCGCCGACGCTGGCTTCGGCGCTATGGGGCTTCTTCGTGCTGTATCTGGTCAGCTTTGCGGTGATCGCGGTGCTGGTGGCGCTCAGCGGAGTGGATGTGCTCACCGCGGTATCCGCCGCCGCCGCCTGCCTGACCAATACCGGCCCCGGTTTCGGCGAGGTTGGGCCGGTTGACAATTTCGCCGCCATTCCGGGCGCCGGCAAGGCGGTGCTGATGGGTGCGATGATTCTCGGACGGCTGGAGATTTATTCCTTTATCGTGCTGCTGGTGCCCGAGTTCTGGCGTCGGTAAGCGACACGCTGATCAGTCCGCGCACCGGGTCCACCGCATCGATACACACCTCGACCGCATCGCCCAGGCCGATATCCAGCGCGCCCGAGCGCGCGCGCAGGCGGTGCCGATCCTCATCGAGGATGAAGCGCTCGCCGAGCGTATCCAGCGCCAGCGAGCCCTCGGCCAGCGTGTCGGCCAGTTCGACGAACAAGCGCCGCTTGGACATGCCGGACACCACCGCGCGCATGCGCTTGCCGACGTCCTTCTCGTGGTACAGCGCGGCCAGCATGGCCTGCACGTCCCATTCGATGCGCTGTTGAATCCGCTCACGCACGGACACGTGCTCGCCGATTTCGGCAAGAGACTTGGCCGGTTGCGCCTTGTCCGGATTGCCGCCGCGCAGCATGGCCTTCAGGCGACGGTGTACGGTCAGATCGGCGTAGCGGCGGATGGGGCTGGTGAAATGGCAGTAATGCCGGTAGGCGAGACCGAAATGCCCCTCGTTGTCCGGCGTGTATTTCGCCTGTTGCATCGAACGCAACACCAGCCGGTGCAGCACGTGGCCATAGGGTTTGCCCTCGGCTTGCTCCAGCACTTCCTGGATGGCCGCAGGCCGCAAGCGTCCCTTGCCGCGAGGCAGGGGGATGGTTGCGCCGAACGGGGCCAGAAAACGATTCAGGCTTTCGATGGCCTCGCGTTCGGGGGCGGGGTGAACGCGGTAGAGCAGCGGGCAGGATTGACGCGCAAACCATTCGGCGATGGCCGTGTTGGCCGCCAGCATCAGCTCCTCGATCAGGTGGTGCGCGACATTGCGTTCGCCGGGCACCATGCCGCTCAAGCGGCCCTCATGCAGCACGGCGCGCACTTCGGGCACGTCCAGATCCAGCGCGCCGCGCATGGCGCGCCGTTTGGCAAGCTTGAGGTGCAGTCGATGCGCCGCGTCGAGCATCTCCCGGATGTCGGGATTGTCGACCGCTTCGGGGTCGCGGCGCTCCAGCCATGCCGAGGCCTGGGTGTAGGTCAGCCGCGCCTTGGAGGCGATGATCGCTTCATGGATGCGTACCGCGCGGCAGATGCCGTTGGCGTCGAAGCGCATCCGCACGGCCATGGCCAGGCGCGGTACATGCGGATTCAGCGAGCACAGCCCGTTGGACAGCTTTTCCGGCAGCATCGGGATGACCCGATCCGGGAAATAGTATGAGTTGCCGCGGGCCAGCGCCTCCTGGTCGAGCGCGCTGCCCGGATGCACGTATTCCGCGACATCGGCAATGGCCACCCATGCCTCGAACCCTTCTCCGCGCGGGTGCACGCAGATCGCGTCATCGAAGTCGCGCGCATCCGCGCCGTCGATGGTCACGAAGGTCAGCTTGCGCAGATCGGTTCGCGCGGGCCACCGCGCTGGATCGACCTCATCGGGAAGCGAGGCGATTTCCGCCAGTACGGACGGAGGAAACGACTCCGGCAGCTGGTGCTCGGCGATGACCAGCTCGATCAATTCCGCCGGTCGCATCGCGCGGCCCAGCACCTCGATCACCTTGCCGCGCGGGGGATGGCCGCGTTGGATGTCCAGTCGCACCCAATCGCCATCGCGCGCACCATCGGTATCCCGGCTGCGCACCACAATCGCGCCGGGCATGCGTCGCGCGCGCGGCTCGGCCAGGATCACATCGCCTTCGCGGCGCAATTGCGCAACAATCGTCGCTGGAGCCTGTTCCACGATACGCACGAGTTCGCCGCATTCGCGACCGCGCCTGCGTACCACGCGCACTTCGACGGTATCGCCATGCATGACATCACGCATCGCTTCATGAGGCAGGAAGATGCCCTTGTCACGCCCCGCCACATCGACAAAGCCGAAACCGTCCGGATGGGCGCTCACCACGCCAATCCATGTTTGCTCCGGTTTGCGCGTGCGCCCCTTGTCGGTGTCGCGCTGTTTGCGCCGACGATTCGGGCCGCGCCTGCCGCTTGTCCGGCGATGTTCATGCCTGGTGGAACGGTTTTTTTTCTGTCTTGACACGTTATGACTCCATTTTATGATTGCGCGCCCCTGCACCGATAGCGGCGCAGGCTAATGCCGAGGTGGCGGAATTGGTAGACGCGCTAGCTTCAGGTGCTAGTGTCCTTACGGACGTGCTGGTTCGACTCCAGTCCTCGGTACCATGACGAAGAGAAGCGATCCGCCGGATCGCTTCTCTTTTTTTGGCCCCCGAGCCTGATAGCGGTGGATGAACGCAGCATGAAACACGGCCTCCCTGCGCCGGGTTGCCTTGCGATGCGCGGCGGATAGTGTGTGCGTATGGCGCGCGATGTGGCTGACGAGGTTCAGATTCGGCGGGGAATCCGCTTCAAGCTGATCGCGGCTACGTTGACCCTGATTGTCGCCTTGGTGGCGATGTTGACCGCATTGCAGATTCATAATCAGCAGCAGAGTCTGGAGAAGGCCCTGTCCCGTCACACCACCTTTCTGCGCGAGCTTAGATTGGATGTGGCCAACCGCTTGTCGGCCAAGATGGCCACCCGCATTCAGCAGATGATCGGCGCGTTCGACGTGTATCACGCGCGCAAGTATATCCAGGCCACGGTGCGCGACCTCGACGAACTTCGCTATGTCACCCTGGTGCGCGGCGATACGCCGGTGATCGCGTTTGGCACGGACTTGAGCCGCGCGCTGCGGCGCGAGATCCTGATCGGGCATGCCGGCGAGTTCGCGCGGCATCAGCGCAAGGAAACCGTCCATGAGTTCACGGTCGAAGGGCATGCGTTTCTGGAGAAGATCGTGCCGCTGATGCTCAATGGCGAATACTGGGGAGTGCTGCGGCTGGGCTTCGAGCTGGATCGGCTGAACCAGGAGCTGAAGGAATCGCATGTCTATATCGAGGCCGAAATCCAGCATATGATCAAGCAGGCGGTGTGGACGGCGCTCGTGTTTCTGGTCGTCGGCATTGCATTGATGGTGGTGCTGGCCAATCGGTGGACGCGACCGCTCAGGGAGCTGGTGCATTTCTCGCGCGAGCTGGCGCGCGGCAATTTTTCGGCCGATCCGCATGTCAGCATTCGCACCGACGATGAGATCGGAGCGCTGGCCGGCACACTGGAGGAGATGGCCGACAGCCTGCGTTCATTCTATGAGCGCCTTGAGGACAAGGTGGCCGAGCGCACGCGCGAGCTTGCCGAGGCACGGGATGCCGCGATGGCGGCGAATCGCGCGAAAAGCGAGTTTCTGGCCAATATGAGCCATGAAATTCGCACCCCGCTGAACGCGGTGATCGGACTTTCCCATCTGCTCATGGATACGCGGCTGGACGCGCGCCAGCGCGATTACCTGGGCAAGATTCTGGCCTCCGCCGAGGCGCTGCTGCGCATCATCAACGATATTCTCGATTTTTCCAAAATCGAGGCCGGTCGCATGGAGCTCGAGCGCACGCGTTTCGACCTGGAGCCCTTGCTCGACCGGCTCACCGGTGTGTTGGGTGTCAAGGTGGGCGAAAAGGGGCTCGATTTCATCGTCGACATCGATCCGCAAATGCCGCGCGCCTATATCGGCGATCCCTTGCGGCTCGGGCAGGTACTGGCCAACCTGATCAACAATGCGGTCAAGTTTACCGACCAGGGCCGCATCGAGCTCTCGGTTGCGCCGCTTGAGCGGGACGGGGATGCGGCGGTGCTGCGCTTCTCGGTGGCCGATACCGGGATCGGCATGAGCGAGGAGCAGATGGCGCGGATCTTTACCGCTTTTTCGCAGGCGGATAGCTCGACCACGCGCAAGTATGGCGGCACCGGGCTGGGCCTGAGTATCTGCCGGCAGTTGGTTTCCCTGATGGGCGGCTCGATCGACGTGCAAAGCCGGCCCGGCGAAGGCAGCCGGTTCACGTTCACCGTGCGCCTGTCGCCCGCCTCCACAGAGACGACGGAGGCGGCGCCGGCCTGGCCGGATTGCGAGGTGTGGCTGTGCGATGAGCTGGCGCTTGAACGACAGGTGCTGGCGCGCATGCTGGGGCAGTGGGGGATCCGCGTTCATGCCGTCGCAACGGTGGATGCATTGATGCGGATGACGCCGCAGGCGGATCGGGTTTTGCTTGTCGTCGATGCGCGGCTGCTGGATCGGGTGCCGGTCGATGCGCTGCCTGCGGGTGCGAAATGGATCGCGCTCGTCCGGCCGGGGCGGCATCCGCATGCGCCGATGCGCATCGACGCCTGGTTGGAGCGACCGGTGCTGCCGGGGCGCATGCGCACGGTGCTGGCCCGGGTGCTGGACGTTGCGTTGGCGGACGCGGAGGAGACACGGGTGCAAGGCAAGGTGCCGGCGTTGACCGGCGCGCGCGTGCTTGTGGCCGAGGACAATGCGCTGAATCAGCAGGTGTTGCTGGGACTGCTGGCCAAGGCGGGGGTTGGCGCCGACGTCGTCGACGATGGGCGCAAGGTCCTGCCGGCGTTGCGTTCGCGCCGTTATGACGCGGTGCTCTTGGACGTGCAGATGCCGGGCATGGACGGACTGCATGTGGCGCGTGCCATCCGGCGCGATGCCGCGTTTGCCGAGTTGCCCATCATCGCGGTGACCGCCAATGCGATGGCGGAGGAACGGCGGCGCTGTCTTGCGGCGGGGATGAACGCGCATGTGGGCAAGCCGATCGCGCCGGACGAGTTGTATCGCGTGCTGGCGCGTTGGTTGCCGGTGGCGATTGAGGGCGAAGCGCGGGAAGCATCGGATACGTCCGCGTTGCCCGAGATCGAGGGCCTCGACGTTGCGGCGGGGTTGCGCTGTGTCGCCGGCGACGAGGCGGCCTATCGCGCGTTGCTTGCCCGTTTTGTCGCGCAACAGGCGGCCACACCGGAGCGCTTGCGCTTGGCGGCGCAACGGCATGACGCGGAGGAGCTGAGGCGGTTGGCGCATACGTTGAAGGGTGTTTGTGGCAATATTGGCGCGCGCGCACTGTATGCGCGGGCGGCAGCGTTGGAGGCGCGGTTGCGCGCGCGCACGTTTGCCGCGGACGAGGTCGAGGCGCTGGCCGATGCGTTGGCGCGAATGGTGGCGCAGCTTGCGGCCTGGCGGAAGGCGAACGCGGAAACGCCGGCGGATGGGATGTCGACGGATGCCCTGCTCGGCGAGTTGGACGAGCTGGGCACGCTGCTGGCGGGTTCGGATGCGCGCGCGGTGGACGTGCTGGGTTCTCTCGATGCAGCGATTCCCGCGAAATGCCGGGCGGCGTTTGCGGAACTCGCGCGGCATGTGCGCGGCTACGATTTCGACTCGGCGCTCAAGGCGCTCAAGGCGCTCAAGGCGCGGCTGAAGGAGCAGGAGTGATGCAACAGAAGGCGACATTGCTGATCGTGGATGATACGCCGGACAATATCGATGTGCTGCGCGCCATCCTGAAGGATGACTACCGGCTCAAGGTGGCCACCAGCGGCGAGAGGGCGCTGGCGCTTTGTCATCAGGACCCCGTCCCGTCACTGATTTTGCTGGATGTGATGATGCCCGGCATGGACGGTTATGAGGTGTGCCGCCGCTTGAAGGCCGACGAGAAGACACGGCGCATTCCGGTGATCTTCGTGACCGCGATGAACGAGATCGAGGACGAGGTCAAGGGGCTTGAACTGGGCGCGGTGGATTATCTGGTCAAGCCGGTGCATCCGGCCATCGTCAAGGCCCGGGTACGAACCCATGTGACCCTGTACAAGCAGAGCTTGTTGCTGGAGCGGATTCTCGATCAGTGCTCAAGCGAGCTTGCCGCGATGCGCGACATGTTCGGACTTGGCGAACGGACGGACGGGTGATGGCCGGCAGGCGGCTGCCCCGGCGCAGTATCGCGGCGCGACAGGCGTTGCGCCGTCGCCGCGCATTGCATTTGCGTATCGACCGCGAGCGCGAACGGGCCTTGCTGGGCGCGTTTTTCGATGCGCTGGCCACCCCCGGCGCCGCGCCCGACTATCCCATCGTCAATATCCATGGGGTGGGGGGAGTCGGCAAAAGCACGCTGGTGCGCTGGGCCTGGGATGAGTTTCAGGCGCGGCAGGCGGCGGATGCGATGCTGCTTGTGCCGTTGGATATCGATTCGGACAAGGCCGCGTCGATGCGCGTGGTCGAGTTTTTCTGGTTCATGCGCATGCAGATCTATCACCAACTGCGCGAATCGCTGCTGGCCTTCGATTATGTCTATGTGAAATACCTGGAAAAAACGCATCAGCGCATTCCGCTGGACGAGGGGCCGTTGCAGCAATTCTTCGCGCGCCTGGCCGCGCGGGACAGCAGGTTGTCCGGTGTGTTGGGCGGGGTTGGCAGTCTGGTGCAAAGCACCCCGCTGGGGGCGGCGCTGAACGCGGCGCTTTCCTATGTGCGCGATTCGGCGCGCGAGCGCAGGCTGATGCGGGAGCTGGGCATCGACCTTGCCGAGATCGACGACTGGAGCGCCGGTGAGATCGAGCAGTTGCTACCTCAATTGCTGGCCGAGGACCTGGGGCGCTTGCTCATCGAGCGGGAGCGCCCGTTGGTGTTGGTGGTCGACGGCTATGAGCGGTTGTCGGCCAGGGCCGAGCAAGCCTTCGTCGAGTCGTTTGCGGCCTCCCTGCTGCTGGAGCCGTCGTTCGCCCAGCGCGCGGGCATGATTTTGCTTGGCCGCGAGGCGGTCGATTGGTCGGCGCATGACGATCCCGCCGATGCGCAGCAATGGAACCGGGACTTGATCCGCGATCTTCCGTTGCGGGGCTTCAGCGAGACCTGGGCCGACGCCTATCTGACGCGCGCGGAGGCGTTTTTCCGCGATGCGGGGGATGCGGCGCTGGCACAGCAGGTGCGGCGGCATGCGGGACGGATCAAGCGGGCTTGCTGCGAGCGCGATGCGACCGGGCGGACCTATCATCCGTTTTACCTGGATATCTGCCTGACCATGATCGAGGACCATGGCGCGTCCTTCGATCCGGCGCGGCATTTGGGGGAGACGCCGCGCGAACTGATGCATCGTTTCTTCAAGTACATGGACGAGGAGGAATTGACGCTGCATCTGGTGCTCAGCCTGGCCGTGCATTTCGACTGGCCGCTGGTGCACGCGCTTGGCGCGCGCGGGGTGGTTCGCGCCTGGACGCAGACCGCGTTTTTGCGCTATGTGGCGCGCCATTCCTATATCCGCGAATGCGCCGATCGCGGGTTGTACGGTTTCAGCCGACTGATGCAGGCCGCGCTGGCCTCGCGCATGCGGACGCTGGATGCCGCGCGCAAGGACGCGCTTCGGCAGGCCGCATGGCCGGCGTTCACCGCCTTGTTCCGGGATATGCTGGATAAGGCGTTGCGGGCGGAGGATCGAGGCGCTGCCGAAATCTGGCTCGATCGCGCCGGCCATATGCTGATGCAGGCGGCGCGCACGGAACTGGTGCCGGCGGACGAGGCGTATGAGACATTTTGCGCACTGGCGGACATGTGCCGTGCGTTGCTGGCGCGCGCGTGCATTGGCTGGCATCGCGCCTGGAGCGGGTTGTTGCGCGCGCGGCTGGGGGCGGAACATCCATGCACGCGCCATAGCCTTGCCGCCTGGGCGGATTCGTTGGCCGATCTGATCGAGGAGGGCAGACGCATTCTCAGGGGGGATCGTTGAGCGGGGATAAAGCAAGGCTGGACGGGATGCTCGACCGCCTGGCCATGCTGCGCGGCTGGTCGCACGCCACGCGCGCGGCTTATGCTGCGGATTTGCGCGACGCCGAGACGTTTTTCCGCGCGCTTGCCAGCGATGTGTTTCGGGCCGATCGAGCGTTGGTGTTGCGCTATCTGTCCGCATTGGCCCGGCGCGGCCTCAGTCAGGCCACGATTCGCCGCCGGCGCAGTGCGCTGGCCACCTGGTTTGCGTTTTTGCTCGACCAAGGGTTGCGCGAGGATCATCCCGCGCACGAGTTGCCGCCGATGCGCCGACAGCGACCGCTGCCGAAGATGATGAGCGAGCGGGATGTCGAGCGTCTGCTGGCCGCGCCGGACGTGTCGCAGCCGCTCGGCCTGCGCGATCGCTGCATGCTCGAACTGCTGTATGCCACGGGGGTGCGCGTGAGCGAGTTGGTGCGCCTGCCGCTGGCCGGTCTCGATCGCGCGGCGGGGCTGGTGCGCGTGGTCGGCAAGGGCGACAAGGAGCGCCTGGTGCCGTATGGCGAGGAGGCGGCGCGGTGGCTGGATGCCTGGCTCGAGGCGCGTCCGGGTTCGCCGCCTTCGCCCTTTCTGTTTCCGGGCCGGCAGGGGCGGGCGATGACCCGGCAAAACTTCTGGCAGCGCATTCGGCATTATGCCAAAGCCGCGGGCATTCGTCCGCTGCCCTCGCCGCATACGCTGCGCCATGCGTTCGCCACCCATCTGCTGGCGCACGGCGCGGATTTGCGCGCGGTGCAGCTGTTGCTTGGGCATGCGCACGTGACGACCACCGAGATTTACACCCATGTGGCGCGCGCGCGCCTGCATCAGCTGGTGAATCGCAATCATCCGCTGGGCGGCTGAGATGCGCAGGCTTGTTTATGCAAATTGCGCGCGCCGGGTTATCATGCCGCCATTGACGGCGATTCAGGAGTAAGGGTTATGCAGGACAAGCAACGTACGCGCACGGACATTCCCTGTTATTCACCGGGCCTGGCCGGCATTCCGGTGGCCGAATCGGCCATCTCCTATGTGGATGGACAGCGCGGGCACCTGGAATATCGCGGCATCGACATCGAGGTGCTGGCCGAGAAGTCCTCGTTCGAGGAAACCGCCTATCTGCTGCTGTATGGCCGGCTGCCCACGCGCGCCGAGCTGGCGGCGTTCGACAAGCGCCTGCGTCATCATCGGCGCATCAAGTTCCGCATCCGCGACATCATGAAGCATTTTCCGGAGAGCGCGCATCCAATGGACGCGCTGCAGGCCACCGTGGCCGTGCTCGGCATGTTCTATCCCTTGCCGCACACGCTGGACGGCAGGCTGGACGAGGACACCGTGCAGGATGTCTGCATCAATCTGATCGCGAAATTGCCGACGCTGGTCGCCGCGCATGCGCGCATGCGTCACGGCGACGATCCGATTCCGCCGCGCGACGATCTGTCGCACGCGGCCAACTTCTATTACATGCTCACCGGCGAGGAGCCCTATCCGCTGACCGAGCGGATCATGGATGTCGCGTTGATCGTGCATGCCGAGCATACGATGAACGCGAGCACGTTTTCGACCATGGTCACCGCTTCCACCCAGGCCGATCCCTATACCTGTATCAGTGCGGCGATCGGGGCCCTGTCCGGACCGCTGCATGGCGGCGCGAACGAGGACGTGCTGCGCATGCTCGATGAGATCGGCTCGGTGGAGCGCGCCGAGCAGTACCTGCATGAAAAACTGGAGCGCAAGGAGAAAATTCCCGGCCTGGGGCATCGGGTGTACAAGACCAAGGACCCGCGCGCGACCTTGCTGCAGAAACTCTATGTCAAGCTGACCGAAAAGATGGGCCCTGATCCGACCTACGAGATCGCGCGCCGCATCGAGGAGCTGTCGCGCGACACGCTGGGCGCCAAGGGGGTGTGCCCCAACGTCGATTTCTATTCCGGCATCGTGTATCGCAAACTCGGCATCGCCACCGACCTGTTCACGCCGATCTTCGCGATCGCGCGGGTGGCGGGCTGGCTGGCGCACTGGAAGGAGCAGCTGGGCAAGAGCCGCATCTATCGGCCACAGCAGATCTATGTCGGCGATCACGGTCGCCCCTATGTGCCGATCGAGGAGCGCGGCTGATGTTCGTGACCATGAACCGCTTCGCCGTGCGCCCCGAGCATCGCGCGGACTTCGAACGGCGCTGGCGGGAGCGCGAAAGCCGCCTTGCCGAGGTGCCCGGCTTCATTCGCAACAGCGTGCTCAGGCCCGTGGAGGGCGCGGGCGAGCATTATGTGGTGATGACGTTGTGGGAATCGCGCGCGGCGTTCGAGCGCTGGGTGCATTCGGATGCGTTTCGCGCGGCGCATGCGCGCGCGGCGAAGACGCCCAAGGAATGGTTCGCCGCCCCCAATCGCCTGGAGGCGTTCGAGGCCATCACGGACGAGGTGGGTGCAGCGTCGCGGTCGGAGGAAACTCGGGAAACAGGCGTTTGAGCAGGGCCAGAAAGGCGGCGGCATCGCCGCTGCTGCCGGCGAGAAAGGCGGGGTGCGGTGCGGACGCGCGCAGGCCGTGCAGCGCGAGTTGGCGCGCGGTATGCCGCGCCACCGCTTTACCAGTGTCGATGATGCGGATGCCCGGACCGGCGAGCTCGGCAATGTGTCGCCGCACCAGCGGATAATGGGTGCAGCCGAGCACCAGCGTGTCGATCCGTCGCTGCCGCAGCGGCTTGAGAA
>RFFT01000031.1 GCA_003696795.1 Zetaproteobacteria bacterium
CGGCTGAGTCCACCGGTGGCCACGATTGGTGCGTTGCCATAGCCGGGCATGGCGCAGAGGCGCTCAATGATCCCGTCAAGTGCGGCGATGGTTCCCCAATAGCTGCCGATCTGCATGCTGCTGATCGTATCGCGCCCGATGCCAAACGGTACCGGTTGCGGTGAAAAGGCGGGCAGTTTCGCCGCGCGTGCGCTCAGCGCTTCGCAAGCGACTTCAATGCCCGGCAGGATCAAGCCGCCCGCGTAATGCCCGGCTGGGGAGACCACGTCGAAGGTGGTGGCGGTACCACAGTCGAGCACGATCACCGGCGCGCCATGGCGGGCATGGGCGGCCACCGCATTGACGATGCGATCCGCCCCGACTTCGCGCGGATGTTTGTAATCAATGGCCATGCCGGTGCGGATTTCATCGCTGCCAACGAAGGCGACGGATCGACCGCAGATGCGCTGGCAGGCTTCAGCCAGCGTTGGATCGACCTGCGGTACCACGCTGGCCGCGATGATGCCCGCGATATCCGTTGTGGATTGTCCCCACTGGTTGAACATGCCATGCAATTGCCATGCCAGCTCGTCGGCGGTGCCGTGGCGTTTGCTGGAAAGGCGCCATCTGCCGAGCAGTTGTTCGCCGGCATAAAGACCGAAGACCATATGCGAATTACCAACATCACAGACCAGAATGCGACTCAATGGATGACCTCCAAATCCCCGGCCAGCACTTGATGCACGCCATCGCCCCGCGCCAGCAGCAAGGCGCCGTCCTCACTCAGGCCGCGGGCAATGCCTTCAATGTAGCGGCCTTCGTGATGGACGCGCACCTTCTGGCCACTGGCGACATGATGGCGCCACCAATATTCGCGAAATGGGGAGAATCCATCTTTTCGCCATCTCTCGTACGCGGCATCGAGACCCTTCAGACAACGCGCGGCGATTTCATTGCGGCTTGGTTTTTGCCCGTCCATCAGCTCATGCAATGCGGTGGCGGGTTGACGCAACGCTTCCGGCCAGCCCTGTTCGGGTGGACGTATGTTCATGCCGATGCCGATGACCAGTGCATGCACCTGTTCCGGCTCGGCACGCATTTCGACCAGGATGCCAGCCAACTTTGCGCCCCGATGAAGCAGGTCGTTGGGCCATTTCAGCGACAGTTCCGGCAGCCAGCCATGCAAGGCCTCATGCAGGGCGCAGGCGACGACCAGCGGCAGGCTGAGCAGACGGCGGGGCGGCAGTTCCGGGCGAAGCAGAATGCTGAAGGTGAGTGACGCTTGCGGGGCGCTGTGCCAGCGCCTTCCCAGGCGTCCGCGACCCTCTCGCTGGCGCTCGGCAAGCAGGACCAGCCCGTGGGCTGCGCCCTGTTCGGCGCGGCGCAGCAATTCGCTGTTTGTTGAGTCTGTTTCGGCCACTACCTCGATGTGTCGGCCAATATGCGCCACTTGGTGTTCGCGCCGCAACCATTCGGCGATCGCCGCGGCGCTGAGCAGGTCCGAACGCAGGTGATATCCCCTGCCGGGCACGGCATCGATCATGATGCCCCTCTTGCGCAAGGCCCGGACATGCTTCCATACCGCGCTTCGGCTAATACCAAGCGCGTTGGCGAGCGTATCGCCGGACACCACTCCCTGAGCCCGGCATAGGTGATCAAGGAGCTTTTGCCGTGCGTGGCTCATGACGACTCGACACGCATGGACAGGTCCAGTGCCGGCGCTGAATGGGTGATGCTGCCGATGGCGAGTCGGTCCACGCCGGTTTGTGCATACTCGCGGACATTGGCCAGGGTGATATTGCCCGATGCTTCCAACACGATCTCGCGCGGCACCAGCGCGCGCGCCTTGCGCACTTGTGCGGGATCCATGTTATCCAGCAGGATGATATCCGGTTGCGCCGCAACAGCCTTTCGTACCTGCGCCAAGGTTTCGCATTCCACCTCCACCCAGCGTTTGCCCACCGCCCGGCAGGCGGCAATGGCCCGGGCAATGGAACCGCAGCCCTCGATATGGTTTTCCTTGATCAGCATTCCACCGGCCAGGTTCTCGCGATGATTGACGCCGCCTCCGTGCAATACCGCGCGCTTGGCGGCCAGACGCATGCCGGGCACCGTTTTGCGCGTATCCACGATGGCGCAGCCGGTGCCGCGTACGGCTTCGACAAAGGCGCGGGTGGCGGTCGCGATGCCGGATAGGTGTTGCAGGAAATTCAGCGCGGTGCGCTCCGCCGCCAGCAGCGCCCGCAGGTCGCCTGCCAGGGCACATATCCGGTCTCCTTGCGCGACAGCGTCGCCGTCGCGTTTCTTCCATTCGATGCTGATGCCGGTATCCAAGCTGCGAAAGACGTGCTCGGCAATGGTGACGCCGGAAAGCACGCCGTTCGCCTTGGCGCGGATCGAGGCTTTGCCGGGTTTGCCGGGCGGAATGGTGGCCTGCGCGGTAAGGTCGTCCCGGGCGGCGTCTTCCTCCAGCGCGAGCGCGATCAGCTGCAGGGTTATGGGATCTAGAGCAGCCATAACGTGACCCCCATCATCATCACGGACGTGGCCTGGTGCAACATGCCGGGCGTAATGGCGCGCGCGATCGAGGCCACGATGCCCGCGATCAAGGTCGCGATCAGGCTGGGACGCCAATCAATGCCATGGTAGACATGAATGCTCCATGACAGGGTCAGGGTGCACAGCAGGATCAGCAGCAGGTGGCCGGGAAGTGTTTGTTCCGGATGGAGCGGGAAGCCCAAGCGGAATTTACCTAGGCTGTCCAGGATATCCGCGCCGGTGAGCGCCAGGCAAAGGCTCAAGCCCAGGCCAAGGCCGAATTCAGGGATGGAGAGAAAGAACGCGATCGCGATGGCCAGCGCGGCGAGGAAAGCGATCTGGGGCAACATATAGGGCGGAAACGGACCGCGAAGGTGGGCGGGTGTGCTCCAGGCATGCAGCAGCTTGAGCCAGAAGGGGCGTTTGCTGGTCAGCCCGAGCAGCACGGGCAAGCTCAAGGCAATGAGTCCCGCCCAGATCCAAAGGGGATGCGCGTACACAGGCCAGAACAACACCCAGATGGCCAAAGGCGGTCGTACAAGCTGTTGGATGCGCTCGGCGCGAATGCCCTTGCGCGCCAGCAGCACGGAAAACCAGGCCAGTTGCAGCGCACCAATGGCGACAAGCACGGTAAGCACCAGATCCGTGGTGTCGATTGCAAGTTGCATGCGGCGAGGCTACCCCGGTTATCCGCCGAACTCCATGCGCTTGCATAAAACCTGGTTGCCGTAGATGGCGCGCAAGCTAGCATCGGCTTGGATCACGCAGGCAGGGGGAGCTATATGACGCAAGATGAAATGAAGCAAAAAGTTGCCGAGGCGGCACTGGACTATGTGCGCGAGGGCACGATCGTGGGCGTGGGCACGGGGTCGACGGCCAACAAGTTCATCGATGCTTTGGCGGCACGGAAGGATGAGATTGTCGGTGCCGTGGCCAGTTCCGAAGCGACGGCTAAACGCTTGCGCGGACATGGAATTACGGTGCTGGATCTCAATGAGGCATTGACGCGCGTGAATTCGCTGTCGGTGTATATTGATGGCGCGGATGAGTTCGATCCGAACAAGAACCTGACCAAGGGTGGTGGCGGGGCGTTGACCCGCGAGAAGATCGTTGCCGCGGCATCCGATGTGTTCGTGTGCATTGTTGACGAAACGAAAAGGGTGGCCACGCTCGGTGCGTTCCCGCTGCCGATTGAGGTGATTCCCATGGCGCGTGCACTGGTGATGAATGTTGCGCGCAAGCTGGGAGGGCGCCCGGAACTGCGCCAGGGATTCACCACCGATAACGGCAATGTCATTATCGATGTTCACGGCTTGCGCATTGATGATCCGCTTGCGCTGGAGGATGAGCTGAACAGCGTTCCCGGCGTGGTGACCAACGGCATTTTCGCGCATCAACGGGCCGATGTGGTGCTCATGGGTACGCCGGATGGGGTGCAAGTGATTGAATGATGTGACACAGGTCACATTTTGGGCATCTTCCACTTGCGACGATATCCGAATGGGTTCGCTGTGCGCATGCCTGGGGCGATGCAGGTGCCGTTCGTTGGTTTCATCAGGGAGCGAGTTAGTATTCGATGATACGCGTATTGCATGAGGGTGATCCCGCGCGCCGGGAGTGCGAGCGGTTTGTCCGCGAAGTGTTTCGACATGCGTACAATGCCGATGTGCAGAGTTTTATGCCGCACTTGCTCGAGGTGCGTGATCGGCGGGGAGCGCTGTCCGCCGTGGTGGGCTATCGCGATGCCGAGCACCATCGCCTCTTTCTTGAGGAGGTGTACATGGACGAGCCGATCGAGGCGGCCCTTTCCCGTTATCTTGGGCGCAAGATCGATCGGCGCAGCATTGTGGAGGTGGGCAACCTGGCCGAGGCCAATCCAGGTGATGCGCGGATGGCCATCATCGCGGCCACGGCGTATCTGCGTGAGGCCGGTTATGATTGGGTCGTATTTACCGGGGTGGTAAAGCTGCGCAACGCGTTCCGCAAACTGGGCTTGATGCCCAAAGAGCTACAGGAGGCGGATGAGCGCCGGTTGAGCGCGGAGGAACGCAAGCGATGGGGCAGTTATTATGCCGGTCGACCGGTGATTTGTTTCGGTGATATCCGTTTTGGCTACGATTCTCTGCAGGAGCTTTGGGCAATGCTGCGCGACGTGTGGGCCGCGGCCGTGCTCGAAGGCCAGCAACAGCGTAGGCAAAGGGAGGAACGGGCATGAGCCGCCTGCTTCGCGCTTTGGATGAGCATGCCCGGTCGCGGCCAACGGCGCCTGCGGTGATCGGCGACGGAGAAACGCTCGATTATCGGACTCTGCAGGCGCGGGTGGAGCGGCTTGCCGAGGCGTTGCGCCACAGGCAAGTGCGGTGCGTGGCGTTGCTGGCGGACAATGGGCCGCGCTGGATTGTCGTTGACCTGGCCTGTCTTAGGGCGGGGATTCCATTGATTCCAGTGCCGCACTTTTTTTCGCCCGCCCAGATTGCGCACATGCTGAAGGCATCAGGCTGCGGGGAATTGCTTGCCGAGCATCCCGCGCATGCCGAGTCCATGCTGCGCGCAGGACAGATTGCGCATGCGCCGCCGGAGTGGTTCGAGGAGGCCGACCTGCATGCGTTCGCATTGCGCGGCATGGGCGACGCGCATTTGCCGCGGGCGTGTGCCAAGGTGACCTTTACCTCCGGTTCAACCGGGGAGCCGAAGGGTGTGTGCCTCGCCCTTGCGGCCATGGAGCAGGTGGCGGCCTCGCTGGCGCAGGTGAGTGGAGCGACGGCGGAGGATCGGCATTTGTGTCTGCTCCCCTTTGCGACCTTGCTGGAAAACATTGGCGGTATTTATGCACCGCTGCTCATCGGGGCGACGATGGTGGCGCCGGGGTTGGAAACCGTTGGCTGGCGAGGAGCAAGTGGCTTGGAAATACCGCGGTTTGCCCGGACGATTGCGGGCAGCGGGGCGGCCAGTTGTATCATGATTCCGCAAATGTTGCTGGCGTTGGTCTCGGCGGTGGCGCAGGGGATGAGTCGGCCTGCGAAGATGCGCTATATCGCCGTCGGCGGCGCTCCGGTAGCCCCCAAACTGTTGGCTCAGGCCGCAGCGCTGGGGCTGCCCGCTTACGAGGGCTACGGTTTATCCGAGGCGGCCAGTGTGGTGGCGGTCAATACGCCCGAGGCCAATCGCCCCGGCTCGGTGGGTAAGCCCTTGCCGCATGTCGAACTGGCGTTTGCCGAGGATGGTGAGATTCTGGTGCGTGGCAGTCTGTTCATGGGGTATTTGGGGCAACCCGCCGAGTTGCGCCAGGGGTATTGGCCGACCGGCGACATCGGCCATCTCGATGCAGATGGTTTTTTGCACCTTGAGGGGCGAAAAAAACACATTTTCATTACCGCCTTCGGGCGCAATGTTTCGCCGGAATGGGTCGAACGCGAATTGCAGGTGGAGCCGGCCATCGCCCAGGCATGTGTCTTCGGCGAGGCTCGTCCTTTCAATGTGGCGGTGGTGGTGCCACGGCCGGGGCATGATCGGGCCGCGGTGGACGCGGCGCTGGCGAGCGCCAATGCACGATTGCCGGATTATGCGCGCATCGGGCGCGTGGTTCTCGCACGCGCACCGTTTACGGTCGAGAACGGCCAATGGACGGGTACGGGACGTCCGCGGCGGGCCGCAATCCTGGCCGCGTATCGGAATGAAATCGAAGCACAGTACAAGGAGTAGCCATGGCCTTTTATGACGATCTTTTGCAAGCGACCGAACAGGAACGCAATGAGCTGTTGTCCATCCCCTTCATCCAAATGGGCGCAGCGGGAAAGCTTTCGCTGGAAAGCTATCTGGCCTTTCTCGGGCAGGCCTACCATCATGTCAAGCATACGGTGCCATTGCTGATGGCCACCGGCGGCCAGTTGCCGGAACGGTTGGAGTGGCTGCGCGCGGCGATTGGTGAATACATCGAGGAAGAGATGGGTCACCAAGAATGGATTCTCAACGATATTGAGGCATGTGGCGGCGACAAGGAGGCCGTCCGTCGGGCGACACCGTTGCCGGCCACCGAGCTGATGGTGAGCTATGCCTATGACACCGTGTTCCGCATCGGCGCGGTGGGGTTCTTCGGCATGGTGCTGGTTCTTGAGGGGACCAGCGTGGCGCTGGCGACCCGGGCTGCGGAAAATATTCAGAAAAGCCTTGGCTTGCCGAAGTCGGCCTTTTCCTATCTAACCTCGCACGGCTCGCTCGATGTCGGGCATGTGGACTTTTTCGCATCGCTGATGAACCGGTTGGACGATCCCAAGGATCAGGCGATCGTCACCCATGCGGCCAAAATGTTTTATCGCTTGTACGGCGACATCTTCCGCAGCCTGCCGTTGATTCCGCTGGATCGGGCGTGATGGCTGGCGTGCAGGGGAAACATATCTTGCTCACGGGGGCTGCGGGCGGGATGGGTCGCATCCTTGCCCGTCGGCTGCACGAGGAGGGTGCGCGCCTTGCGTTGGTCGATGCCAATGCCGATGCGCTGGCGCAGGTTGCCGATGCGCTCGCCGGCGCGGTGGCGGTGCCGGGCGATCTGGCCACATATGAAGGTTGCGCCAAGGTGGTGGCGCAGGCTGGGCAGTCGCTTGACGGGCGCATCGACATGCTGATCAATCTGGCGGGATTGAATTCATTCGCCGCCTTCGAGGATGAGGCGCCCGCGCGCATCGAAATGCTGATGCACGTCAATGTGTTGGCGCCGATGTGGCTGACGCGCGAGGTGTTGCCACAGATGCAGGCGCGCGGGCAAGGGCACATCGTCAATGTGGGCTCGATTTTCGGCTCGATTGGGTTCGCCTACTTTACCAGCTACTCGGCCAGCAAGTTTGCGCTGCGCGGTTTTTCCGAGGCGCTGCGTCGCGAGTTGGCGGACAGCGGCATCAAGGTCAGCTATATCGCGCCGCGCGCCGTGAGGACGCCGATGAACACCGACAAGGTGATGCGCATGGGCGAAGCGACCAAGATGAACATGGACGATCCGGAAACGGTGGTGGAGCGGATTCTGGATGCGATTCGTAAGGAGCGAAAAGACGTGTATCTCGGGTTTCCCGAGTCGCTGTTCGTGCGTATCAATATGTTGTTGCCGCGTCTGGTGGACAAGGCGCTGGCGGCACAAAACCGGATTGCGCGGAAGTTTGCTAAATCTGAGGAATAAAGGAGAGGAAGCATGAAAAAGGTGATGTTGTTCATGGCTGGCGCCTGGCTGGCGTTGGCGCCCGCGGTCTGGGCGGAGCCGGCGGATGCCGTGGCGCAGGCGCAAGTGCAGACGAAGGAAAATCTGGCGCTTGAACTGGCACAGCGTTGGGATCGGTTGAAATATCGCACGCCGGACAAGGACGCGCGGGTTGCGGGTTTCAAGAAACTGGCCGAAGACGCCAAGCGGCTGGCCAAGAGCCATCCCGACGACCCCGCACCCAAAGTGTGGGCGGGGATCACGCTGGCTACGTTGGCCGGCGAGGATGGCGGATTGAGCGCCCTGGGCCTGGTCAAAGAGGCCAAGGAATGGCTTGAGCAGGCGCTGGCGCAGCATCCGGGCAAGGAGCTTGCAACCTCGATTCATACCACGTTGGGCAGCCTGTATTATCAAGTGCCGGGTTGGCCCATTGGATTTGGCGACGAGGACAAGGCGGAGGAACACTTGAAAAAGGCTTTGACCATGTCGCCCGAGGGCTTGGATGCGAACTTTTGGATGGC
>RFFT01000032.1 GCA_003696795.1 Zetaproteobacteria bacterium
GGTGAAACCGTGCTCGCTCGTCCCGAGACAGGATCGGATCATGCCTGAACATTCGCGTGGCCTCGCGCAGCGGGGTGTCTATATTCTGCCAAGCCTGTTCACCACCATGGGCCTGTTCGCCGGCTTCTACGCGCTGATCGGTGCCATTCAGGGCCGATTCGAATTGGCGGGTTGGGCCATCATGATCGCGGCTATTTTCGACATGTTGGACGGACGCGTTGCCAGGCTGCTGCAGGCGGAAACCGCGTTCGGCGCTGAATACGACTCCCTTTGCGACATGCTCTCGTTCGGTCTTGCGCCCGCGGTACTGCTGTACCTTTGGGCGCTGGTCAATTTGCCGCACGAACTGCACAAGCTGGCTTGGTTGGCCGCCTTCGCACTGGCCGCCTGCGCCGCCCTGCGCCTGGCGCGATTCAATGTATTCATCGGCAAGCAGGATAAACGCTATTTCCAAGGCCTGCCCACGCCGGCTTCCGCCTTGCTGATCGCCACGGCGGTGCTGTTCCATGAAGATGCCGGGATCACCCCCTGGCCATGGCTCTGGTTCGGCGTCGCGCTGGCCCTGTCTGCGTTGATGGTCAGCAATGTGCGTTTTATTTCCGGCAAACAGGTGGACCTGAAAAAGAGGCAGTCGGCCGGCATCATCGTGTTCATGATCGCAACCATCGCTTTGGTGATGCTCGACCCTTACCGTGTACCGTTCATCGTCATCCTCGCCTACTGCCTGCACGGACCGATGCTGAGCCTATGGCAGCACCGACGCAGCACCCGCTTGCGCCGCGCGCGCCGGCGGGCGGCCGCGAAGCGCAGGCAGGAACGCCAGGAGAACGCATAAGGAGCCCAACATGACGGACCGTTTGTACATCTTCGACACAACCTTGCGCGATGGCGAGCAATCTCCGGGATGCTCGATGAATATCGACGAGAAATTGCGCGTCGCCCATGCCCTGGCCACGCTCGGTGTCGATGTGATCGAGGCCGGCTTCCCCATTGCCTCGCCCGGCGACTTCGAGGCTGTGCATCGCATCGCCAGTGAGGTCAAGGGGCCATGCATCGCTGGCCTTGCCCGCGCCGCGCGGCGTGATATCGAACGCGCCGCCGAGGCCATCAAGCCGGCGGGCGAACGGGGGCGCATCCACACCTTTATCGCCACCAGCCCCATCCATATGCAAGCCAAGCTGCGCATGAGTCCGGAGCAGGTTGTAGAACGCGCCATCGAGGCCGTGCGCCTTGCACGCGCACTGGCCGGCGAGGTGGAGTTCTCGGCCGAGGATGCGGGCCGCAGCGAGATGGACTTTCTCTGCCGCATCGTTGAGGAAACCATCAAGGCGGGCGCGAAGGTCATCAACATTCCCGATACGGTCGGCTATATGACGCCGGACGAATTCGGCCAGCGCATCCGCACCCTGATCGAACGCGTGCCGAACGCCGACCAAGCGATCTTCTCCGTGCATTGTCATAACGACCTCGGCCTGGCCGTCGCCAATTCGCTGGCCGCCGTCGAAAATGGTGCCCGACAAGTCGAATGCACGATCAACGGCCTCGGCGAACGCGCCGGCAATGCCGCGCTGGAGGAGATCGTGATGATCCTGCGTACGCGTAGCGACCGCTACGACATCGAAACCGGCATCGATACCACGCGCATCGTGCCGACCTCCCGCATGGTCTCGCAAATCACGGGCATGCCCATTCAACCCAACAAGGCAATCGTCGGTGCGAACGCGTTTGCACACGAATCCGGCATTCACCAGGATGGCGTGCTCAAACATCAGAAGACCTATGAAATCATGACCCCCGAGTCCGTCGGCTGGACCACCAATCGCATGGTACTCGGCAAGCATTCCGGACGTGCCGCCCTGCGGGCGCGCTATGCCGCGCTCGGTGTCGAGCTTGACGACAACCGTCTCAACGATGTGTTTACCCGCTTCAAGAAGCTTGCCGACAAGAAAAAGGACATTTTCGACGAGGACCTGTTGGCCATCCTGTCCGACGAATCCGAGGTCAATGTCGAACGCATCAAACTGGTCAGCCTGCATGCCGCATCGGGCACGGGTGATACGCCGGTAGCCGCGGTGGAACTTGAGATCGAAGGGAAATTGCTGAAAGCGACAGCGGAAGGCGATGGCCCGGTCGATGCCGCGTTCAAGGCCATCAAGTCGTTGGTGGAGCCCAATGGCAAATTGCTGTTGTACTCGGTCAACGCGATTACTTCCGGCACTGACGCGCAGGGGGAGGTGACCGTGCGGCTGCAGGACGGCAATCGCATCGTCAACGGCCAGGGAGCCGATACGGATATTGTCGTGGCCAGCGCCAAGGCCCTGATTTCGGCCCTGAACAAGCTGCCGGACATGCATGCCAAAGTCGTGCATGCGCAGTATTCCGGAGTCTGACCCGGACGCCACCCGGCGTTAGAAATAGTACTTGAGCTGCAGGGCCGTGGTGGGGGAGAACGCCGCGTAGGCGCCCCTGCCTCCGGGCCATTGGCCCAACAGCTCAATATCGACGTTCTCCTTGAACGACCAACGCAGACGCGGCGCGAAAAACAGCCCCGTCTGCTCAAGATCCGCCAACACCATCAAGTCCAGACGCCACAACGGAGTGAGATCATAGCCGGCGAGCGCTCCAAGCTGCTGTCGGCTGAGCGCCTGCACGCGGTCGATGACGCGTTGCCCCCCTTGGCGCGCCCCGTTGAAAAAATATTCAAGCGCAAGATAAAGGCCGTTCGGCAGGTAGTCTCGACGCCAAGTGCCGTCCAGGCCGATCACAATCTGCGCATAGCTGCCCATGGCTCCGCCCGAAGCGCGCAAGCCTTCGAAGCGATAACCCGCATCGTGCATATTGCCCGTGAGATCAAAACCGACAATCTTTTCCTCCCCCGTTCGCGCAAGCAATAGCGCCACATCCTGCCCTGCAAGCGTATCCGCCCAGCGCAATGCCCACTTGCGGGACAGCCCATGTGCCTTGCGCCCGGGCGCGAACACCGCCCTCACACCCCCGAAACCGGAGTATCGCCAACGCGCCTGAAGCGCATCCACGCCCAGCTTCTGCTCCGGCTCCAGTGCCGTGGGTTGAACAGGATTGAAGCGGTCGGTCGGATTCCAAATCCGACCGGAACCCCAGGCGATACGCTGCCGCCCCAAGGTCCATTGCCATGCCCCATGCTCCATCCGCAACCAGCCGCGATAGAGGTGATGGCGCCAAACATAGGA
>RFFT01000033.1 GCA_003696795.1 Zetaproteobacteria bacterium
CGGAGGTGGCGTGATGGGGATGGCTCCGCTGCTGATCGAAATCGGTTGCCAGGAACTGCCGGCGGGGGTTGCGCCGCGGATGGCGCGCGCCTTGGGCGAGGCCGTGCGCGCACTGCTTGCGGAGCATGGCATGGCATGCGGCGAACCGCGCGTGGGAGTGACGCCACGGCGTCTGCTGGTGCATATGGAGCAATGTCCGTTGATCCAGCCGGATCGGGAAGAAGCGCTGTGGGGGCCGCCCGAACGCATCGCTTTTGCGGACGGTGCGCCAACGCGTGCGGCCTTGGGCTTTGCCCGTAAGGTCGGCCTGCCGCTGGATGCCTTTACCTTGGCAGACAAGGGCGATGGCAAGGGGCGCTATTTGCATGCGACGCGCACGATTCGCGGCAGACGGGTGCGGGATATCCTGGGCGAAGCCATGCCGGCGATCATTCGCCGCCTGCCCAGCCCCAAGCAGATGCGCTGGTGTGTCGGGGAGGCGCGCAAGGACACGTTTATTCGGCCCATTTGCTGGATTGTGGCCCGCCTGGGTGAGGAGGTGATTCCTTTCAGTTATGCGGGGGTGCAGAGCGGTCGACGTTCGGTCGGGCATCGGGTACATGGTGCGGCGGGGGAGATCGACGTGCACGATCCGTTCGCTTGGCTGGAGGATCAATATGTGTGCGCGGACAGGGATGTGCGTCGGGCGCGCATCCATCGCCAGCTCCGCGCGGCGGCGGATCGGGCGGGGGTTGTGCTGGTCGAGGATGAAGCGCTGCTGGATGAGGTCACGGATCTGGTCGAATGGCCGGTGGTGGTCACCGCGCGCTACGAGGCGCGGTATCTTACCTTGCCGCGCGAAGTGAGCCGGATTGAACTCAAGGCGCATCAGCGCTGTTTTTCAAGCGTCGAGCAGGATGGACGGGTGAGTCCGGTGTTTTTCGCGGTCGCCAATATCGAGTCGAGCAAGCCCGAACTGGTTGCCCGGGGCAATGAGCGGGTGGTCAATGCCCGCCTGGCCGATGCGATGTTCTATTTCGAGCGCGATCCCAAGCAGACCCTGGAACAGCGGGTTGCGCTGCTTTCCGATGTCGTGTTCCAGGATGGGCTTGGGATGGTTGGCGACCAGGTGCGTCGCATGCGCGGCTTTGTGCTGGACAATGCCGACGCGCTGGGGGTGGATGCGAATGCGGCACAACGCGCGGCCTATTTGTGCAAGTCCGATCTGACCACCGGCCTGGTGGGCGAATTTCCGGAGTTGCAGGGCTATATGGGTTCGGTCTATGCGACGTTGGATGGGGAGAGTGAGGCGGTGGCGCGAGCGATTGCCCAGCACTATGCGCCGGTCGGCGCCGAGGACGCGTTGCCGGACAACGCCATCGCCCGGGCGATTGGAATCGCGGAGCGGGCGGACAAGCTGTTGGGCTATTTTCATCTCGGTCGCGTGCCGACGGCGAGCGCCGACCCATTCGGTCTGCGTCGCGCCGCCATCGGCTTGATCCGATTATTGGCGGACGAGGCAATGCCGGTGCGGATGTCGGTGCGCGAAGTGCTGGACGAGGCGGCCAAGCAGTGGAACGAGCAGCGGGTGACCATTGCGATCAGTGACGAAACCTGCTCCCGCGTGCTGGCGTTTATCCATGAGCGTTTGCTTGGTATGGCGGAGCACTGGCAAGTGCGTCGGCAGGCGCTTGATGCGAGTTGGCATGCGGCAGAGGCAAAGCCATTGTTCGAGCAATTGCGCTTGGCGCGTCTGTTGAGCGATTTTGGGCGCTCGGATGTCGGCCAAGCGGTGGTGGCCGCCAACAAGCGTATCGCCAATATCTTGAAGAAGGCGGATGCCAGCGATGCGCCGGTCGATCCCGCCCTGTTTGTCGACGAGGCGGAACGGGCTCTGTGGCAGGCGCTCAACCGTGTGTCGGAGGAGATGCCGGAGGCGATCGAAGGGCAGCTTGCGTGTCTTGCGACATTGCGCGAGCCGGTTGATCGTTTCTTCGATCAAGTCATGGTCATGGCGGACGATGTTCCCTTGCGCACAAACCGCTTGGCCTTGCTGCGTCGGCTGTACGACCAGTTTCTGCGGTTGGCCGATCTGTCCAGGTTGTAGTCGACGGCATGCCCGCTGCGGATACCCTGCTCAAGCTGATGGCGGCATGGCTGTTGCTTGCGGGGGCTGCCGCCTGGGCGTCGTATGCCCGGCTGGGACTGGCGCGCCCGATGTTGTGGGCGTCACTCCGTGGGCTGATCCAATTGCTGTTATTGGCCTGGGTGTTGCAGTGGCTGTTTGATATCCGGCACCCGCTGGCGCAGTCCTTATTGATCGCCATGTTTTGTGTGCTCGCGGGGCGTACCTCAGCGGGGCACCATGCGCGCAAGCAGGATGCCTGGCTGGCTGCCAGTGTCGGACTTTTGGCCGCGTGTGCGCTGACCTTGCCATGGCTGGTTGCGGTAGGGGCCATCGATGCCGATACTCGAACCCTGTTGCCGCTGGGCAGCATGATCGCGGCCAATGGGATGAATGCGATTTCGCTGATGTTTCATCGCATGGGCAAGGAAGGGCAGGCGTTGGAGGGGATGCGCGCGGCGATGATTCCGCCGATTGACACCTTGCGGGTGGTCGGATTGGTGCATATGCCCGGGATTTTCGTCGGGATGATTCTTGCCGGCGCGACCGCGCTGGATGCGGCCAGCGCACAATTGATGATCCTGTACATGATTGTGGCGTCCAGTTTTTCGGCATGCATGATCAGTATGTTGGTGCTGAATCACCGGATGAAACGGCTGTCATGCGCTTGAAGACGATCGAGCTCTCGGGTTTTAAGTCTTTTGTCGATCCCACCCGTATTGAGCTGGGGCCAGGCATTACCTCGATCGTGGGGCCCAATGGTTGTGGCAAGTCGAATATTGTTGACGCGCTACGTTGGGTGCTGGGCGAACATTCCGCCCGTCATTTGCGCGGCGGGGTTATGGATGATTTGATCTTCCAGGGTTCGGAGACGCGACCGCCGGTGGCGGTGTGCGATGTGGAGCTGACCTTTGCCGTGGAAAAGGGGCAATTGCCCCCGCCCTACCATGAACTGGAAGAGATTCGTGTGCGTCGGCGGTTGACCCGGGACGGGGGGTCGGATGCGTTCATCAACGGCAAGATGGTCCGCATCAAGGATGTGGTGGATTTGTTTCTGGACACAGGGGTATCCACCCGCGCCTACGCGATTGTTGAGCAGGGGGCGATTGCGCGCATGGTGACCGCGCGCCCTGATGAGCGCAGGCAGATCTTTGAGGAGGCGGCTGGGGTCATGAAATATCGCGCCCGCCGGCGCGAGAGCGAGCGTAAGATGCGCGATACACGGCAGAATCTCGATCGCGTTCGGGATTTGCTTGACGAGGTGCGCAAGCAATGCCGCAGCTTGAAGCAGCAGGCCGCGCGGGCGGAACGTTTCCGGGCGATGCAGGAGGAATTGGAACGCGCGCGTACGCAGGTTTTGGCTCGGCGTTGGCGACAGGCATCGCAGCAGGTCGCGGATACCCATCGTGAATGCGCCGCGCTTGAGGCGGAGGAAAGGGAATGCGCCCGAGCGCAGAGTGCCTGTGAGCAGCGTGTGCAGCGTGTGCGGGATGCGCTGTTGCGGCATGAGGAACGCGCGCAGCAAGCGCATGAGCGCGTGCGTGCGGTGGAGCGCAAGCGCGCTGAGCTGCAGCGGGAAAGCGAGCGGCGGGCCGCGCGGCGTCAGTTGCTGGCGGAGCGGCTCAAGGCGACGCGGGTGCGGTTGCAGGAAGGAAAAGCGCGTATGCGGCGCCTGGATGAGGAATTGGCCGAGCTAGCCGCGCAACGCAAAAGCCTAAGCGACCAACAACTGAAGCAGCAATTGCGGCAGGCCGAGGTGGAAGTGGCGCAGGCGCAGCAAGCGCATGCGCAGGCTGAGCAGCGCTACCGTGAATGTTTTGCGGCGTATGAGCGTCTACGACATCGGCATGAAACCGCCGGCAAGGAGCGACGCAGGCTTGAAGCGCGCGTGCGACAACGCGAGCAACGCTGCGCGCAGTTGGAGGCCAAGCTGGCACGACTGAACGAGGAGGCGCAGGCGCTGGCTCAATCGTTGACGGACGTGGAAGCGGAGCATGGCAAGCGTAGCGAGGCGCTGGCAACGGTGCGGCAAGCGATGGAGGCGCAAGGCCAACGCTTGCGGGCCAGCGAGGAGTCCTATCGTCAATGCGCCTCTGAGCTTGAGGACTGCGAACGCAGGCTGCGCAAGCTGCGCGGGGACGAACAGGAATTACGTGCCAGGCTGGAAAATCAGGCGGTTTCCCAGCCATTGCGGGCGCGGTTGCGCGCCTGCGGCGGAGTTTGGCTCGATGAGTCCTTGGATGTGCCGGAAGGCATGGAGGCGGCGGTGGCTGCGGTCCTGCGTGGCCGCGATGCGGATGTGCACCTGCCGCTTACCGTGATCGAAGACAATGCTTTATGGCGGGAGCTGGCTTCCCAACCGCTGGCCATCCATGTGCCCGTTGAATGCCAGCCGGTGGACCACAGCCTGGCTCAGGCGATGGGTATGGACCGCGCGCATCCCATGTTTTCCCTATTTGATGGCATCGCCTTGGTGGAGCACATCCGCGATGCCATCGGACGTCCGTTCCCGTGCGTCAGCGTTGATGGTTGGCGGTATGAACCGCCGGGCTGGCTCATGCCACCGGCGGACAGGCGAATGGCACGTCGGTTTGCGCTAAGGCGCAGATTACGCGCCTGTATGCGCGCGTTGGATGAGGCAACCCATGCCGTGGGACAGGCGCGGATGCGGTCGGCGGAAGCGAAGACGCGGCATCAGCAGGCCCAGCGGGAGTGGGAACATCGACGTCTTGCCTTGATTGACGCGGAGCAGGGGCTCAAGCGCGCGGCAGGCGAAGAGGAACGCCTGCGTCAGCAGCATCGGGCCTTGCGACAACGGCAAGCGATGCTGGAAGAGGACTTGCGCATTGAGCGTGAGGAATGGACGCGGTGTCGGGAACAATGTGCCGAGATAACCCAGTTGGACGCGTCCGAACTGGCCCGCGCCGAGGCGGAGCTTGCGGAGCAACAGCAGCGCGCACAGGCGCTGCTGGCTCGGGTAGATGAATGGCGACAACGGCAAGCCGCCGCGCAGCAGGCGCTTGCCCTATTCCGCCAGCAGGATGACAATCTACGCGCCCAGATACGACGTACGCAGGCGCAGCAAGCGCGGTTGCAGACTCAATGCACGCAAGATGAGGCGCTGCTGCGGGAGCATGAGCGGGCGTTGGCGCAGCTTCAGGAAGATCATTCGCTTGACCAACTGCTGA
>RFFT01000008.1 GCA_003696795.1 Zetaproteobacteria bacterium
CGCCGGCTCCTGCTCCGCCCTGATCGGGGTGCTGTTCGCCCTGCAGCAACATGATCTCAAACGCCTGCTCGCCTACCACTCCATTGAGAATGTCGGCATCATCCTGATCGGACTTGGCTTGAGCCTGCTTTTGGCCAATGCGGGACACCCCGCCCTGGCCGCCCTCGGCTTGATGGCCGGTCTGTACCATACGCTCAATCACGCCTTGTTCAAGGGGCTGCTGTTCATGGGCGCCGGCGCCGTACTGCATGCCACCGGCACGCGCGATATGGAATCCTTGGGCGGGCTGATTCATCGCATGCCGATAACCGCTGTATGCTTTCTGGTCGCTTGCCTGTCGATCTCCGCCCTGCCGCCGTTCAACGGCTTTGTTTCCGAGTGGTTGACCTTCCAGACGGCGTTGCAGACCCCTCAATTGAGCGATGCCCTGCTGACCGCGATGGTCCCCTTTTCCTCAGCTATGTTGGCGCTGGCCGGCGCCCTTGCCGCCGCCTGCTTTGTGAAGGTGTTTGGCATCGTATTCCTGGGCCAGCCTCGTTCCGCACACGCCGCCAAGGCGCATGAAGTCGATCGCTGGATGCGCTGCGGGATGGCCATTCCCGCCCTGTTCTGCCTGCTGCTCGGCCTGCTGCCCGCATGGCTGCTGCCGGTTCTCGCGGCAGTGCCGGCGGACATGCTGCACTTCGCGCCGACGGCCGAGATGCACGCGCATGGATGGTTATGGTTGACCCCGATGGATGCGACGCGGGCCTCCTATTCCGCGCCCATCGCGCTGTTCGGCATGATGGCTGTCGCCGCCCTGGTCTACTGGCGGCTGCATCCGAAAGGCGCGTCCGTGCGTCGTTCCACCCTGTGGAGCTGCGGCCATCCGCACATCCATGCGCGCATGCAATACAACGCCACGAGTTTCTCCCAGCCCTTGCGCCGCATCTTCGCCGGCGTGCTCCACCCGGATGAGCAGGTGCACCCCGAACGTCCCGCGCATAAGCTGCTCACCCGCCGTGTGCGCCATGCCGTGCATGTCGCCGATCCAGCGGTGCGCCATCTGTATCAACCGCTGGGGCGCGCCATCCTGAACGTTTCGGCCAAGGTCAAGCAGGTCCATCAGCACGGCATTCACGCCTGGCTGGCCTGGACCTTCGCCACCATTCTGTTGCTACTGGTACTGATCGGATGAGCACATTCCTGTTATCCGTGCTGCAGGCCGTGCTGCTGGTCTTGTTCGCGCCCATTGCGGCAGGCTTCGTCGCAACGTGCAAAGCCCGACTGCAAAACCGGCGCGGCGCCGGTGTCCTGCAACCCTGGCGCAACTTGCGCAAACTGTTCGCAAAGGAAGTCGTCCTGGCCGAGCACGCATCGTGGATTTTCCGCAGTGCGCCGTACATCGTGTTTACCGCCACGGTGATGGCCGCCAGTTGTGTGCCCGCGGTACTGGTGGATACCCCGCTTTCGCTGACCGCCGACGTCATCGCCCTCGTCGCCCTGCTGGCGTTGGGGCGTTTCTTTCTCGCACTTGCCGGCATGGATATCGGCACCGCCTTCGGCGGCATGGGGGCCAGCCGGGAGATGACCTTCTCCGCCCTGGCCGAGCCGGCAATGTTGATGAGCGTGTTCGTGCTCTCGCTCGGTGCGCAAAGCACCAATCTCACGACCATGATCCACTATACCCTTGCGACCTCCTTTGCGCTGCAGCCCTCGCTGGCCTTTGCGCTGGCCGCGATGCTGATGATCGCCATTGCCGAGAATGGCCGCATTCCCATCGACAATCCAACCACCCATCTCGAACTGACCATGATCCATGAGGCGATGATCCTCGAGTATTCCGGGAGACACCTGGCGCTGATGGAATGGGCGGCCATGGTCAAGCTCACCCTGTTTGCGACGCTGATCGTCGATCTCTTCATGCCGTGGGGCATGGCAACCGAGATCTCCGCAGGCGCGATCGCGCTCGGCCTGTCGCTCTGGATCGGCAAATTGATCCTGCTGTTGCTCGCCTTGGCGCTGGTGGAAACGGGGCTGGCGAAAATGCGCCTGTTTCAGGTGCCCGAATACCTGTCCGGCGCATTCGTGCTCGCCTTCCTGGGGCTGCTCGCGCATTACATGCTGGAGATCGGCGCATGACGTCCGCGTTGATTCAGCAACTTATCGACGGCATGGCGGCGCTGATGTTGCTGGTCTCCTTTGCCCTGCTGGCGCAACACCGACTGCTCTCCGTGTTGCACTGGTTTGCCACACAAGGAGTGTTGCTGGCCGTCACCGCCGCCATCGTGGGCTACGGCTCGCACAACCATGAGCTTTATATCTCGGCCCTGCTTACCCTGCTGCTCAAAGGGGTGCTGCTTCCTTGGCTGCTGTGGCGGGTCATCAAGCGACTGCACGTGCATCGTGAAGTCGAGCCTCTGGTCAACATGCCGATCACCATGCTTATCGCGCTGCTGGTCACCCTGTTTTCGTTTCATCTCATTCAACCGATCGAACGCACCTCCGTCCTGCTTACCCGCGATTCGATGGCCATTGCCACCGCCTGCGTGCTGCTGGGCATGCTGATGATGATCACCCGCAAGAAGGCGGTCACCCAAGTGGTCGGCTTTCTGGCGGTCGAAAACTCGCTGTTCTTCGCCGCCATCGGCTCCACCAACGGCATGCCGCTGGTGGTGGAAATCGGCGTTGCGTTCGACGTGCTGATCGCGGCCCTGATTTTCGGCCTGTTCTTCTTCCAGATCCGCGAGACCTTCGACTCGCTGGAAGTGGACATTATGCAATCCCACCTGCTCAAGCAGGAAGACGACGAATGAGCGCTATGCTGGCGATGTTGCTGGCCCCCCTGCTCGGGGGCGGGGTGCTCGCCCTGGTGCGCGACACGCGCCTGGCCGCGCGCATCAATGTCGTCACCGGCATTGCCACCTTTGCCGGCAGCCTCTGGCTGGCCTTGCTGGTCCTGCGCCGCGCGCATGACCTCACCGTGCTCGGCATCTGGTTCCATCTGGATGCCTACAACGCATTCCTGATTGTGTTGACCGCCTTCGTAGGCATGACCACCGCCATTTTTTCGGGCCCGTACATGCTGAACGAGCACGCCCATGGCCGGGTCGGGGATGGACGGATGCGCCTGTATCATGCCATGTTCCAACTGTTTCTGTTCGGCATGCTGCTCGGCTTCACCAGCAACAATGTCGGCGTGCTGTGGGTCTCGCTGGAACTGTCCACCCTCGCCACGGTCATGCTCGTCTCCCTCTACCGCACACCCGCCTCGATCGCCGCGGCGTGGAAATATTTCATCCTCTGCGGCATGGGCATCGCGCTCGCCCTGTTCGGCACCGTCCTGCTGTTCTTCGCCTCCTCCAGCGTGCTTGGCCATGGCAATGAAGCTTTGAGCTGGACACTGTTGCGCGCGCACGCCGCGGCACTCGATCCTACCGTAATGACCATCGCGTTCTGCTTTCTGATGGTGGGCTATGGCACCAAAGTGGGTCTTGCACCCATGCATGCCTGGCTGCCCGATGCGCATGGCGAAGGTCCCACCCCGGTGTCCGCGGTATTGTCCGGCCTGTTGCTGAACCTGGCGCTATACGCCCTGGTCCGCATGAAAATGCTGGTGGATGGCGCGACCGGCGGCAATATGGCCGGCGAGCTCATGATGGGCTTTGGCATGCTGTCGCTGTTCGTCGCGGCGCTATCGCTGCACAAGCAACAGGACATCAAGCGCATGTTCTCGTTTTCCTCGATCGAACACATGGGGTTGATGACGTTCGCCTTCGGCATAGGCAGTCATCTGGCAAGCGTGGCCGCCATGCTGCACATGACCGTGCATTCGCTGGTCAAGTCGGGCATCTTCTTCACCGTCGGTCACGCCGCGCAGGCCATGGGCACGCAGAAAATGAGCAAGATTCGGGGACTGATCCGGCATCATCCAGGCATCGGCTGGGGGCTGTTGATCGGCACGATGGCCATCGCCGGCTTTCCGCCGTTCGGAGTGTTCACCAGCGAGTTCCTGCTGTTCACGGCCGCGCTGGAATCCAACCCATGGACCACGATTCCCCTGCTCGCGGGGCTGCTGATCGCGATGGCCGGTCTGTTGCGTTACGTGCAACCGATGGTTTATGGCGAAGTCGCGCCACAGGCAAAGTCTGTGCGGGTCAACATGATTCCGGTGTACATCCATCTCGGTCTGGCCCTCCTGCTGGGCATCGCGATTCCCGGCGCGCTTGCCGGATGGTATGAACAGGCAGCCAACCTGCTTGCGGTGGGCGCAATACGATGAGCTATCCGACAAACACCTGGTTTGCCGAACGCCTGGGCGATGCGGGCATCCGCTGCGACTATCTCAAGGGTCACCGACCGGCACACATGCCGTGCCTGGAAATCATGCGTCTGGAATGGGCGCATGCCGCCGCCGAGGCGCGCAGGCTCGACATGCGCCTGGTCGCGCTGTGGGCCGCCGAGGCCGGCCCCAACGACCCCGGCAACGCCCCGCTCTACGCCTATATGGCCTTCGCCCATCCCGAACATCGCCATGTGCTGTTGCGCACGCCGGTGCAAACGGAGTTGCCAAGTATCTGCGCGCACTATATCGCCGCCTGCCGCATGGAGCGGCACATGCAGGACATGTTCGGCATCCGTATCACCGACCTACCCGACGACCGCCCATGGATCCGTCATGAACACTGGCCGCGCGACGCATATCCCCTACGCAGCGCATTCGATGCGCAGCGCCCTCTGCCGCATGAGGATCATGGCGATTACGCATTCGTGCGCGCGGACAGCCCGGGCGTCTATGAAATCCCCGTGGGGCCCGTGCACGCGGGCATCATCGAGCCCGGACACTTCCGTTTCCTGGCCGTCGGCGAGCAAATCCTGAATATGGAGGCGCGCCTAGGCTATGTGCACAAGGGTATTGAACGGGCAATGCAAGGGCGCAGCGCGGAAGATGGGCTGCGGCTTGCCGCGCGCGTGTCCGGTGACAGCACCGTGGCCCATGCCTGGGCCTTCGCGCAGGCTGCCGAGTATGCCGCCGGCATCGAGGTGCCGCGACGCGCGAGCTTCATTCGCGCCCTGCTTTGTGAACGGGAACGCATCGCGAACCATATCGGTGACATCGGCGCGATCTGCAACGATGCGGCGTTTACCTTCATGTTGCAGCAAATGCACCGCTTGCGCGAACAAATGGCGCGCCTGAACCGGCGCATCTTTGGCCACCGCCTGCTGATGGACAGCATCCGATTGGGCGGTGTGGCGCAGGACATCGATACGGCGGCTGCTGCCGAGTTGGCCGAGCAGACCGAACGCATCGCGCGCGAGGTGGAAGACTTGCGCGCCATCTATGCCGATCATCCATCGATCCAGGAGCGCGTGGTCGGCTCGGGCACGGTCAGCGCGGCGGATGCGCTGGACCTGGGCCTGTTGGGTTATGTCGGTCGGGCATCGGGCCATTATCCGGACGAACGCATCGAGGAAGCGTATCCGCCCTATGACGAGTTCAAGGTGGCCATTCCCAAGGGAAAGCTGGGCGATGTGGCGACCCGCGTTTGGGTCCGCTTCGAGGAAATTGCCGAATCCTCCCGCCTGATCCTGGCCATGCTGCGCGCGCTGCCGGAAGGCGCCATCCACACCGACTGGCAAGCACCGCCGGCAGGCATCTCCGGTTTCGCGGCCATCGAAGGTTGGCGGGGCGAAGTTGCCGCCTGGATTCGATTGGGCGAGGAAGGACGAGTGGACCGCTATTTCGTGCGCGATCCGTCGGTGATCAACTGGCTGGGCCTGGAATTGGCGGTGCGCACCGTGCCGGTGCCCGACTTTCCACTGAACAATAAATCCTTCAATTGCTCCTATTCGGGCAACGATCTGTGAGGCGGTCATGCTGAGGATGTTGAAGCAGATTATCCGCGTCGGTTCGCTGAGCGAAACTCTGGCGCCGAGCGACCAGGTCGAGCAATTGGGCGAAAAGCTTCGGGAGTCGGTCAGAAAACGATTTGCCGGTTCGCTCACCATTCGCGCCGTCGATGCGGGCTCATGCAATGGATGCGAGCTTGAAATCCACGCCACAAACAACGCCTATTACGACATCGAACGTTTTGGCGTCCACTTCACCGCCAGCCCGCGCTTCGCCGACATGCTGCTCGTCACCGGCCCTGTCTCCATCAACATGCGACGGGCGTTGGAAATGACCTATGAGGCGATGCCCGAACCGAGGCTGGTCGTGGCCATGGGCGATTGCGCCATCGATTGCGGCGTGTTCGGGCGCGACAATTATGCGATCGCCGGCGCGGTCCGCGACATCATCCCGGTCGATGTGCAAATCCATGGCTGCCCGCCAACACCCAGCGACATCATTCAGGGCATTCTCGCCGCCGTCGAATCGCGCTGAATTCGACCTGATCGCATGGTGTATGCGATCAACAGCGCCAGCACCAACGACCACGTATAGGCCAGCGGTGCATAGCGCAGCACCCAATCCAGCATACCATGTACGCCGACCGCGGCCAGGGCTGCGCAACAACCGACCACCCATGCGCGCCCGCCCGCGCCCCGCCAGCGCCAGGCCATACGCATGGCGATACCCCAAAGCAGCAGGAATGTAAGCAGACCCAATGGACCGGCCTCAACCCAATGCAACAGGTAAATGTTATGCATCACCCCTCGGTCCACAGGATTCAACATCCGCCCATAGGCATCAACACTATTCAGCATATGCACATAATTGTTCAGGCCAACACCCCAAGGATGGTCGGCGATGATTTGCATGCCTCCCTTGATCTGCGTCCAACGGGTAAGCCACGTATAGACCGAGGCGTGGGTCATCCGCTCCAACACGCCCGGCAACAGCAACACCTCCAACAACATCAGCAGCAACACGCTCGGCAACAGCCACTTTAGAGTGGAACGCATCGACCATTGGCCATGTCGATAACTGAGCAGCAACACCACCCCGAGTCCAATCACCCAGGACGCCAATCCGGCGCGCGAAGCGCTGGCCAGCAACAGCGCAAAACACAGCAGTCCCCCCAATGCCGCAAACAACCGCCATCGCATCGGCCCCCGATACATCGCCTGGGCCAACAGCAGCATGCCGACCAACTCCGCAAAAGCCGCAAGGTGGTTTGGATGGGCAAACCAGCCCCAGGCCCGGTGCGCACCGAGCCCGAACAATTCGACCATGGCCAGAACAAACAGAGCGACCGTCTGGCCGAACAAGGTCCACAGCAAAAGCCCCGTACATTCGTCACGGATCAGGATTGCGGCCATGACCCATAACCAAAGACTCTGTTCGATCAGTCGGCAAATTTCATAGGCGGTGTACAACGGCGCCATGGCCAAAGCGATAGACGCGCACATCACCGCAACATAGGCAATCCAGCACAGCATCAACGGATGACGCAACACTTGCCGCAAGGCATGCCGGAACGGCATGTCCGCACCCAGCAGCAAGACCACGCTCCCCCATAACGGCAAGCCCACCTCGAAGCTGTTCAACTCGCCGCGGTATCCCCAGCTATGCCATAGATGGACATGCGCGCCCAGCATGCCTCCAAGCAGGGTCAGCCAGACAACCGTGCGCCGAGCATACTCATCGCCCCGCACCCGGCGCGCCGCCCAAGGCACACTGAGCACCAACGCGGCAAGCACGACCATCCGCCCCAGCCACCACCACCAAGGCATGTGCGCATCCATCGGCTAAACCGCAGCTGGGCGCCTGGCTGGCATCCTAGTAGGGCACAAGGGATCCGTCGAAGGCCACGAACGCTCCGGACTCATATTCACGTGCCCGTCGCAGCACATCGGCCATGCCCGCCACCGAGGTTTGCACATCGATCAACCCGCGCCCGCCGGTCATGTCGGTGGCCACCCAGCCGGGATGCAGGCTCAGCACATGCACCTCCCGCGCGGCCAAATCGACGGCCATCGACCGAGAAACCACAAGCAACGCCGCCTTGGCCGCGCGGTAGGCATAGGTGCCTCCACTGCGATTGTCCGTCGATGAACCCATCTTGGAGCTGATATTGGCCACCACCCCGCCAGGAGCCAGCCGCGCATGCAACGCTTGCACCACGCGAAGCGGCCCTACGCAATCCACGTTGAATACATCGAGCATCGCTTGCGGTGTCACCGTGGCCAATGCCTGTTGCGCTTTTGGCGGACCATAGATACCCGCATTGTTGATCAATAGATCGATTGCCGGCGGCAAAACGCCCTTCGGGCCATCATCACGTGAAACATCCCAGCGCAGCAAATGCAACCGTTTCCGCTCCAAGGCAGCCAATCCGCCCGGATCGCCACGATGCGCGGCCCACACCGTAGCACCCGCGCGCAGATAATGTTGCACAAACCCTAGGCCAAGACCTCGACCCGCACCCGTAACCAGCACCCGCATGGGCCTATCCCCCCGATGATGGCGCAATTTTCACGCCGAGCGTATACACTGCGCGCCATGCTTACCGATGCGCAGAGCGAACTCCAGTCTCTCGGCACATGCCTGCGCGGCACGCCGCTCGACCGCCTGCTGCTTGCCGGTTTGCTGGGCGCGGTGATCCTCGCATGGCTATGGATCGACCAGCAGTTGAACCATGGCGATCCGGTGGTGCGTATCTATCACGGCCAACGTTTGTTGGCCATCTATCCACTGCCGCGCGATACGCGTGTGATTCATTTCCGGGCAAAGGGCAGTCTGGGCGAGGCGGAAATCGCAATCTCGCGCGAGGGCGTGCGCATGCTGCATGCGCCTTGCAACAGCCAACGCTGCGTTCGCTCCGGCATTCACCATCGCATTGGCGATATGATCATCTGTGTCCCCAACCGCATTTTGGTGAGCATCGAAGGCGATGCGCGGCCACGGCTGGATGGCATTGCCGAATGAATATCGCCCGTCCGGACCGCGTACGTCTGATTCGGGACATTCAATGGTTGGCCCTGCTCCTGTTGGCCACCGCCATGCATGTCATCGAAGCGGCGATGCCCAGCCTCGGCCCCTGGTTCAAGCCCGGCCTGGCCAATATCATCACCCTGATCACCCTGCTCCTGTTCGGCGGCAAAGCCGCGTTCCTGCTCGCCACCGCGCGCATCGTCCTCGGCAACCTGATGGTCGGCACCCTACTCACCCCCACCTTCGTGATGAGCCTTGCCGGAGGCGTGAGCGCCGCGTTTATGATGATCGCTGCCTGGCGTTGCCTCTCAGCCAGACACGTGATCAGCATCAGTCTTATTGGCGCAGTCACACACATGAGCGTACAGTTTGCCGTCGTGGCTCAACTGTTCATCCAGCAACCTCACATTTATTTCATGCTGCCGCCCCTGCTGCTGCTTGCCCTGGCCACCGGCTGGATCAATGGCGGCATTGCCCGTTATATTGCCACGCGCATTCGCCATGACCATGCAGCCTCGCTCTGAAGCCCGACGCCTGGGCGTCTCGTTTACCGCATCGCTGGCGCTCCATCTCCTGCTTGCGCTGCTGCTCACCTATGCCTACAGCCACAGGTCGCATCCGCCCACGTCTCCGACGCGGCCCATGGACGTGTTCCTGCTCGATCAACATATCAAACCCCAGCACAATCCACCGAAGGACGCGCGCACCTTGTCCAATCGCAACGCCACAGGCGGTGCGAAGGAGGCGCATGACCAGGTCACCCGCTTGGCGCGCGCGCCGCGCCCGGCCATGCGTGCGGGCCATCATCCAACACCGACACCAGCGGCACCCGCCGCCCCAAGCGTGCGCAAGCCTCCTGCCCCGCGCCCGCAACGCAAAGGGGCCGTCCCCGCGCCCCGCAAGCACGAGCCGCACCCAAACGCCAAATCGCACACAAAACCGCAGCGCATCCCGCTCAATCAATTGTTGCCGTCAAGCAGCGAACTGGCTCAGCTTTCCCAGCGCTATCAACGCGCGCGTCGTATGCGCCAGCTCAACGCGCGCGAGGCGGACATCCCGATCAACACCCGCGAAGCCAAGTATGCCCCTTATGCGCAACTCCTCGTACGCGCGCTGGAGGAGCAATGGCGCCCGGGTGAGGCCGACTACAATCGCTACAGTGCGGATGCACGCCAAGCCACGATCCGACTGACCATCGAAAAAAACGGCGACCTCGGGGGCATTGAAATCCTGCGCCCCAGCCCGATCCCGGAAATCAATGAAAGCGCAATCCGCGCAATTCATGACGCCGCACCTTTTCGCCCCCTGCCGCGCGCTTGGGGGCTGGATCGGGTCAGCTTCTATCTCACCTTCGAGATCATCAATGACCGCTTTGTTTTCCACCGCATGTAAACGGCTGCCGTCGTGGTATGCGCGCCATAAGCGCGACCTGCCCTGGCGGCGTACCCGTGATCCCTATCCGGTCTGGATTTCAGAAATCATGTTGCAACAGACCCAAGTAAAGACCGTGCTACCACGCTATCACGCTTGGCTTGACCGCTTCCCGGACATCGCAACCCTCGCTACAGCCGACCTCGATGCGGTGCTACATGCCTGGCAGGGACTCGGCTATTACCGACGCGCCCGTCTGTTGCACGCAGCGGCCAAACGCATCATGGACTGGCATTGCGGACAATTTCCGAACGCTTTCAACGACATCCTTGCCCTGCCCGGCATCGGACGATCGACCGCTGGCGCCATTGCCTCCTTCTGTTTCGGCGCGCGCCACGCCGTTCTCGATGGCAATGTGAAGCGCGTGCTGCGGCGCTGGCTGGATCGCCCTGCGGCGCGCGAATCCGCATTGTGGGACTGTGCAGAGCGGCTGATCCGCCAATGCCGCGATCCCGCCGAATGGAACCAGGCAATGATGGAGCTCGGGGCAACCGTTTGCCGGCGCATACCCCATTGTGCCCACTGTCCGCTTAGTGAGCACTGCGCCAGCGCGTTTCGCGCGACACCGCCCACCAGCGCGGAGGGCAAACCGCGCATCCAACGCCTGCATTGGCGCGTGCACCTGCATCTACACCCCGAACATGGCCTTTGGCTCGAACGCAGGCCGAGGGACGGCATTTGGGGCAACCTGTGGTGCCCGCCGATCAGCGTGCTGGAGCAACCGCCCAAACAACCGCCCTGCCACATCCACCGGCTCACCCACCGCGAACTCTATTTGTACGCCGCCATGGAACCGGATGAACCGCGCGGCAAAGGTCAGTGGTCACGCAAGCTAAGCCACGCAGCGTTACCCACCGGCATTGCGCGCCTGCTGCAATGCCATGGTCTGACCGCCTGAAGCCTGCCCAACGCTGGACGGGAGCGTGCCGATGCCTACGATGTCGGACATGAAGCGATCATGGCTGTTCCTGCTGTTGTGGCTGCCTTGCAGCGCCTCCGCCGCGCCACCGGCGACCGGCATGGTGGTTGCAGCCCAGCCGCAGGCGGTCGCCGCCGGCGTGCAGATGCTCAAGGCGGGGGGCAACGCCTTTGACGCGGCGGCGGCAACGGCACTCGCCCTGGGCGTCGTGGAACCCGCCTCATCAGGCATCGGCGGGGGCGGCTTCTTCCTGCTCTACATCGCAAAACAACACCGCTTTCTGATGATCGATGGCCGTGAAACCGCACCGATACGGGCAGGGCATGGCGAAATCTACGCCACCCATTCCAGCATCGACGGCCCGGTCGCAGCCGGCGTGCCAGGCCTGCCCGCGGCCATCGACCTACTGGTGCGCAAATATGGCTCTCGTTCGTTGCGCGACATCGCGGCTCCTGCCATCCGTCTCGCCAAACAGGGATTTCGCGTCACCCCCCGCCTGGCCGCCATGATCCGGTGGCGGCGTGCTGCCTTCAACGACGCGGCCCGCCGGCTGTTCGACAAACGCGAAGGTGAGTGGATCCGACAACCACAATTGGCCGAAACCCTGCAGCGATTCGCACGTCACGGGGCGCGCGACTTCTATACCGGCGAAACGGCGGGTCGGCTCATCGGCGATTTGCGTCATGACGGAGGCCTGATCCAGGCGGAAGATCTGCGCGCCTACCGAGCTGTCGAACGGCGTCCGATCGCCTTCGACTGGCAAGGCTTTCATATCGTGTCCGCACCCTTGCCTTCCTCCGGCGGACTCACCCTGGCACACATGTTCGGTCAATTGAGCCACGATCAGCTGGGGAAGATGTCCGATCTTGAGCGGGCCCACCTATTGATCGAGGTCATGAAACGCGCCTGGCGCGATCGCAACACCTGGCTCGGCGACCCCGCCTTTGTGGAGATACCCGCCGACTATCTCAATCCCGCGCGTCTTCGGCGGCTACGTCAATCCATTCGACGCGAGCAGGCCACCCCGGCCGCGGCGCTTAAAGGATTTGCGGAACCGTCCGGCAACGGCATGGATACCACCCATTTTTCGATCCTCGACAAGGACGGCAACATGGTATCCGCCACCCTGTCGATCAACTATCCGTTCGGCTCGGGCTACGTTTCGCCGGCAACGGGCATCGTGCTCAACGACGAGATGGATGACTTCGCCACCCATCCCGGCAAGCCCAATGTCTATGGCCTGGTGCAAGGCAAAGCCAACGCAGTCGCACCCGGCAAGCGCATGCTCTCGAGTATGACGCCCACCTTCGTGATCGGCCCGCACCGAACCTTTATCGTCGGCACGCCGGGGGGAAGCAGGATCATCTCGATGGTCATGCTGGCCGCGTTGGGCTTCATGCTGGATCAAACGCCGCCCGATCAGTGGGTCAACGCCCCGCGCTTTCATCATCAGTACCTGCCCGATGTGGTGCAATACGAACCCGGCGCATTCGACAGACGCATGCAAACCGCCCTCAAGCGGCGCGGGCATGCGCTCAAACCCTTGCATCGCCGCTACGGGAATATGCAAGCCATCCTCTACGACCGCGCAAGCGGCAAGGTGACCGGCATCAGCGACGCGCGGGGCGAAGGGGTGGCCGGGCAATGGCCCCGCTAAAGGGAAGCGGAATGCGCGTGCATTATCTGCAGCATGTGCCGTTCGAGGGGCTGGGCGCGATTGCCGACTGGCTGACGCATCACGGGATGGACGCAACATGCACCCGTTTTTATGCCGGAGATACGCTTCCCAGCCCCCAGGCTGTTGACTTCCTGATCGTCATGGGCGGTCCCATGAGTGTGCACGACCATGACCGCTTTCCCTGGCTGGACGAGGAAAAGCGCTTCGTGCGCGACTACCTTGCCCAACGTCGCCCCCTGCTTGGCATCTGTCTCGGCGCGCAACTCATCGCCGAGGCCATGGGCGCCAAGGTTTATCCAATGCCTCACAGGGAAATTGGCTGGCATCCGGTGCAACGGACGGCGCAACGAGATGCCCGTTTTCCACTGCCAGCGACCTTCACGGCCTTTCACTGGCATGGCGAGACCTTCACCTTGCCCGCCGGGGCGAAGCGACTTGCCGCCAGCGCGGCATGTCCCCAGCAGGCATTCCGCGTTGGCGATCACGTGCTTGCGCTGCAGTGCCACCTGGAAACCACGCCGTCGGCCGCGCGTGCCTTGGTTCGGCATTGTGCCCACGACCTGCTCCCCGGCCCTTACGTTCAAGCCGCGCCGTCAATCCTGGCGGCATCGAACCAGGTCTATGCGGCGATGCATCAACACCTGTTCGCCCTCCTCGATGGCCTGAGCGACGCGCGCAAGGCTTGATTACATGATCGGAACGGATACTCTTGGAAGACTATGGGCGAGGTTTTCCCAGCGCATGCGAGTCCCACTCCTTTCATTGCCGGCGCGGTAGACATCGTTCAGCGCGTGTCATGAGCCGGGTGCATCACTACCCTGGCCGGAGCGTGCTGGTCGAGTTCGAGCTGGCACGCTGCATTCATACCGGTGACTGTACCCGAATGCTGCCCTCCGTGTTCGACACCAAACGCCATGGCCGCTGGGTGCAACCGGATGAAGCGCCGAAGGCGGATGTGATTCGAGTCTGCGCGGCCTGCCCCACGGGCGCATTGCGTGCCAGAGATCCGCAGGATGGTACGCTGTTGCATGCCGTACCCACAGAAAACACCGTACAACCGACCGTCAACGGCCCGCTGTATGTGACAGGAAACATGGTGGTAAACGGTCATGCCGAACCGGCGTATCGTGCCGCCTTCTGTCGCTGCGGTGCATCCGGTCGCATGCCTTATTGTGATGAAAGTCATAGGCAAGCCAAATTCTCCGACCCTGGGACCGTATCTACTCCGCTCCCCTCTCCCACGACCGCGCATGAACCGCTGGATATTCAATGGTCGCAAGGTGGTCCCTTGATAATTCGCGGTCCGTTCACGCTGCTGGATAGCCGCGGCAAGCAGATGTGCACAAGCGCTGGCGCGACATTCTGCTGCTGCGGGCGTTCGCGGCAAAAGCCCTATTGCGACGGTTCTCATCGGATGGCTGGCGGCAGAGAGCATTTATGATCCCGGCTGCAAACCTGACCCGGGATCAGCTCCAGTATCTACGCGACAATTTGCCGCCATCGATGTTTGCCGTGCTGGCCGGCATCGGGGCCTTGCTATTCGTGTTTCATGGCCATGTCTCCAAAACCCTGCTTGGCGGCTGCGCGGCGATCACCCTCGGCGCACTGGCATTTCGCGCCTGGGTGTTTCTCGCCCTACGAAAAAACATGGACGACACCGCCAAAGCCGCGCGCCTCGTCTTGGCGTCCGCGGCTGCCACCGGCCTTGCCTGGGGCGTCGCCAGCATCGCGTTGGCCAGCCATACCCATGATCCGATGCTGTGGGTGTTTCTCGCCTTCTTTCTCAGTGGCTATGCCTCCGGCGCGGTATTCAGCACCTCGGCTTGGCTACCCGCATGCGCGGCATATTTCTTCCCCACCATCGTCCCAATCACCATCTGGTTCTTCATCGCCGACATGCCCAACGGTCCGGTTATGGGTTTGCTCCTCATCGTGTTCACCTATGCGGCCTGGAACATGGCGCGCAATGCCCACCGCTTTCTGATCGAGCGCATTGAAAAGCAACTGATGGTCACCCGCCTGCAGCAAGAGGCGCACGCCCAGGAAAGCAAGACCCATGCGCTGCAAACCATGGCCGGCGGCATCGCGCATGAATACAACAATCTGTTCACCGCGATGCTGGGCAGCATTCACCTGCTACGCATCAGCAGCGACACCAAACGGACCGCGCGCCTGCTCGATTTGCTGGAGGATAGTGTGAAACGCGGCGCGCG
>RFFT01000001.1 GCA_003696795.1 Zetaproteobacteria bacterium
CCCTTTGCGATGAGTAAAGTGCGTGCTTCGGTAGGATGGGGGTTTGAGTGGATGTCGCCGATGGGGCCACTTGGCTTTGTCTGGGGCTTTCCTGTCAAGAAGCAGCCTGGGGATATCAAGCGACAGTTTGAGTTTTCCATCGGCGCAAACTTTTAAGTTAAGTGAGGTGCAGGAGAGAAATGATGGTGAGAACTGGAAAAGTATGGGTGCTGGCACTGGCAGGAGTATTGCTTGCGGGCTCTGGAGGTGTTTGGGCGGCTGAGTTGAAGATTGGCTATCTCGATGCCAAGGCGGCACTGCAGAATACGAAGGCCTACCAGCAAGGGATCCGCAAGCTTGAGGCATTGCAGAACCAAAAGAAGAAGGAACTCGATGCCATGCGCAAGAAGATCGAGCAGGCGGAGAAGGAGTTGCAGAGCCAGTCGATGGCGATGGCGCCTGAACGGTTGCAGGAGAAGCAGAACCAGATCAACAAGATGCGCAAGGAATTCTCGCGCGCGTTGCAAGACGCGAATGACGAGATCGAGAACGAGAAGAACCGCCTGCTGGTGCCGGTGGGGTCGAAGTTGCAGCGTGTGGTCAAGGAGTACGGCAAGAGCAAGCACTATGACTTCATCTTTGGTCAACCGGTGTTGATGTATGCGGATCCCAAGCATGATATCACCGCGGAGATTACGAAACTGCTCGACAAGAACTAAGTCATGAGTACCCCGATGGAGGGTCTGACGCTGGCCGAGTTGGCGGCGCTGGTGGGGGGAAGTCTGGATGGTACCGCCAGCGAGGGGCACCGGATTTTTGGTGTCAATACGCTGCTGTCCGCGGGACCGCATGAGGCGTCGTTTCTGGCCAATGGCAAATATCGCGACCAAGTGGAGGAATCGCGCGCGGGCGTGATTCTGGTCGCGCACAAGGAGCGGGTGCCTGAGCACAAGCCGGTGATTCGGGTTGGCGACCCCTATCTTGCCTTCTGTCATCTGCAGCGCGCGTTTCATCCGCAGCCTGTCGGCAAGGGACGCCATCACCCTAGCGCGGCGGTGCACGAGCGCGCGCATGTCGAGGATGGCGTGGATATTGGCGCGCATGCGGTAATCGAGGCGGGCGCGCGAATTAGGTGTGGCACGATCATTGGGGCAGGCTGCGTGATTGGCCGCAATGTCGTTATTGGCGAGGATTGTCTGCTGCATGCAGGGGTTCAAGTTGCGCACGGCTGCCAGCTTGGCGATCGAGTGATCGTCCATAGTGGAGCGGTGATCGGATCCGATGGCTTCGGCTATGCCTGGGATGGATCCCGCCATCTCAAAATCCCGCAGACAGGGCGGGTGATCATTCATGATGATGTCGAGATTGGCGCCAATTGCTGCATTGATCGCGGAGCGCTCGGGGATACGGTGATCGAGCAGGGGGTGAAGCTCGATAACTTGATTCAAGTTGGTCATAACGTACACATAGGCGCGCATAGCATCATTGCCAGCCAGACCGGCATCTCCGGTTCCACCCGCTTGGGTGCGGGGTGCCAGGTGGGGGGACAGGTCGGTTTTGCGGGCCATCTGAGTATTGCGCCAGGTTGTCGCATTGCGGCGCAAAGCGGGGTGATGAACGACCTGGATCGTGGAACCTACGGCGGAACTCCGGCCATGCCGCATCGCGCTTGGATGCGCATGGTGGCCATGATGCAGAAATTGCCAGAGATTGTACGCAATATGCGCAAGTAAACAGGGGATCCATCTATGTCTGACATGCTCTCGATTGATACCATCATGCAACGCTTGCCGCACCGCTATCCTTTTCTGCTGATCGATCGCGTGCTCGAGTTGAATGAGGGGAAGTCGATCACGGCGTTGAAGAATGTGACCATCAACGAACCGCAGTTCATGGGGCATTTCCCAAATCATCCGGTGATGCCGGGGGTGTTGATCGTGGAGGCCATGGCGCAAGCGGGCGGGGTACTGGCTTTCGCTTCGGTGAAGGATGATCGGGACTATCTCGTCTATTTTACCGGGATTGATGGTGTCCGCTTTCGACGCCCGGTGCGCCCGGGCGATCAAGTGATGTTCAAGATGGAGGTGCTGCGTCATCGCGGGTTGATGTGGAAGCTGAAAGGCGAAGCCTTTGTCGATGGTGAACTCGCGTGCTCGGGCACCTTGATGGCGACGCTGATGCCGCGGGACCAGGCATGACGCGCATACATCCGACAGCGCTGGTGGATGCGCGTGCGGAGTTGGCCGATGATGTCGAGGTAGGGCCGTATTGCATCGTGGGACCTCATGTGCGGATCGGGCCGGGATGTCGCTTGATGTCGCATGTGGTGATTGATGGGCGCACGACACTGGGGGCGAGGAATCGAATCTTTCCGTTCGCTTCGATTGGGCAAGTGCCGCAAGATTTGAAATATCATGGCGAGCCATCCGAACTGATCATCGGCGACGAGAACACCATCCGTGAAAACGTGACCATCAACCTGGGGACGGAAGGTGGGGGCATGGTGACCCGCATTGGCAGCCGCAATCTGCTGATGGCCTATAGCCATGTTGCGCACGATTGTATCATTGGTAATGAAGTGATTATGGCCAATTGCGCCACCCTTGCCGGCCATATCGTGGTTGAGGACGGGGTGATTCTGGGGGGGCTGTCGGCGGTGCATCAGTTCGTGCGCATCGGCAAGTATGCGATGGTGGGCGGCATGTGCGGACCGACCAAGGATGTGCCGCCTTTTTGTCTGGTTTCCGGTGGTTATCAACCGGGCCTGAGCGGGCTGAATCTGATCGGACTGAAGCGGCGCGGTTTGAATGCGGCCCAGATCAAGCAGCTCAAAACGCTGTATCGTGTGCTGTTTCGCTCGCATGAAAAACTGACGCGGCGAATCGAGCGTGCCGAATCGTTGATCGAGGATGACTATGGCCGCTGCCTTGTCGAGTTTGTGCGGAATGCCAAACGCGGTCTGTTGACGCATCGGCGAGACTGAAGCTGTTGGTGAACAAGCACCGTATCGGTCTGATTGCCGGCTATGGCCATTTTCCGATTGAGCTGGCCGAAAGCCTTAAGCGTCATGGCTTTGAGGTGCATTGTGTTGCGGCCAAGGAAGAGACATTTCCTGCAATCGAACAAGTGGTTCATTCCGTGACCTGGCTGCATGTCGGACAGGTGGGAGGGATGATCAAGGCGCTCAAGCGGTCCGGTGTGCGCGAGGTCGTGATGGCCGGCAAGGTGCGAAAGTTGAATCTGTTCCGCAATTTTCGCCCCGATCTGACGGCGTTGCGTGGATTGATGTCTCTGAAGGATCGCAAGGATGATACCATCCTGCTCAAGATCGCCGCCTTGTTGCAAGAGGCGGGGTTGGAGCTCATTCCGCAGACTCGGTATGCGGGCGAGATGCTTGCCGCTGAGGGGCAAATCGCCGGTCCGAGCGTGAACGCCGCGTTGCTGCGTGACATGTGCTTCGGTTTTCGTCAGGCGAAGGCCATTGCCGGGCTGGATATTGGTCAGACGGTGGTTGTGCGTGCCCAGGCGGTGATGGCTGTGGAGGCGATTGAAGGCACCGATGAGGCCATTCGGCGTGGGGGCGCGTTGGCGCGCGAAGGGGCGGTGGTCGTCAAGGTGGCCAAGCCGAAGCAGGACCTCCGTTTCGATGTCCCTGCCGTTGGGCCGGATACTTTGCGGGTGATGCGCGAGGCTGGTTGTCGGGCCCTCTGCATCGAGGCGGGGAAGACCTTGCTGATCGAACGGGAGTCGTTTTTGCGCTTGGCGGCGAGCGAAGGCATTACGGTGCATGCGCTCAGTGAGGAAGCGGTTATCCGCGCGTGCTGAAATGCTGCGCGTGTTGATTAGTGCCGGTGAAACCTCGGGGGACATGCATGCCGCGTCGGTGATGCATGCCGCGTCTGCGTATGGGGAGGCGGTAGATTGGTGGGGGATTGCCGGGCCGGCTATGCGGGCGGAAGGTTGTTTGCCGGTGGCGACAATGGAGGCATTGAATGTGATGGGGGTGGGCGATGTGCTTCGCGCCATGCCGCGCATCCGCCATATTGAACGAACGCTACTGGCGCGCTGCGAGGAGCATCGTCCCGACGTCGCGTTGTTGGTCGATTTCCCCGGCTTCCATATGCGTCTTGGCTGTAAATTGCGTGCAATGGGCATTCCCGTCCTGCAATACATCGCGCCCAAGCTTTGGGCCTGGGGTGCGTGGCGCGCCGGCAAGCTGGCGCAAGCGCAAGACGCGCTCGCATCCATTCTCCCGTTTGAAGAAACATGGTTCAAAGCGCGCGGCATCGATGCGCGTTACGTGGGCAATCCCTCCGTGATCGCTTGCCGCGTCGGTTGGTCGCCAGACGCGTTGCGCGCCCGCCTGGGTGTCGCGCCTGATACGCCGTTGCTGGCGCTGTTGCCGGGTAGTCGCGCGGGCGAGTTGCGTCGCCATGTTCCGATCCTGGCCGAGGTGGCTCAACGTTTGCGCTCTACGAACAAGGAGCTGCATATTGTAGTGCCAGTGGCGCAAGGTGTGGCGCCGAAAACGCTGGAGCCGATGCTTGGCGCACGAACGCATCTGCTTCCACGCGATGACGCGGAGTTCTCCTTGCGCGGGGTGAGTGCGGCGGTGGCGGTTTCCGGCACCGCTACGCTGGAGCTTGCACTGTGGAATGTGCCTACCATCCTGGTGTACCGGGCGCCGTGGTTGATGGCGTTGATGGCGCGGGGGGTGGTGCGCGTGCCCTGGGTTGGGCTGGTCAACATTCTCTTGCAGCGCTCTGTGATGCCTGAATTGTTGCAGCGGGACTGTTGTCCGGAACGTATCGTTGCCGAAGTTGCGCGTGTACTGCGGCATCCGCAGGCTCAATATGACGCGTTTGCCGAGCTTAGAGCCCTCTTAGGCGTGCGGGACCCCGCGCCGGCGGTGCTGCGACAACTGACCCTGCTTGCGCACAAGTCCGCTTGACCCCCCCTGCACATTATCCATAATGCGCCGCGCGGTCTGCCGCCGGTCATGGAGTTAGCGTGCAACAGCAATGGGACATCATCTTGCGGGACTTGCCGGAGCAGGGATGTGCTTGGGACGTTTCCTTGCCCAGGTCGGTGATGGCCGATGTGCATGTCGGCACGGTGCAGGCAATCGAGGCGCTGTGCGGGGATGTGCATTGGCGTGGAGAGATTGCCCGCAAGGGCGAGTGCTATCATCTGACCGGGCATTGGCAGGCGGCGATTCGTCGCCAGTGTTGCCGTTGTTTGCGTCAATTTGATTGGCAAGTGGCGGGTGATGTGGTGCGGGATTTTCGCCTCGCACAACGGGATGGCGCACCGGATGACGAAGATGTGTTACCGCCTCCCGGCGAGCTGGCACTCGTTGACCTTGTGCGCGAGGAGATTTGGCTTGCATGGCGCGGTGACGTGCCATGCGACGAGGCATGCAAGGGGCTTTGTCCGAGCTGTGGTTGCGATCTGAACACCGGATCGTGCCATTGCCGCGAGGATAATGATCATCATCCCTTTGCGGCCTTGCGCAAGTTGAAACTGTGATAGGGATGAATTTAATTTCACCTTGGGTGAAGGAGTAGAGTGATGGCAGTTCCAAAGAGAAAAACCAGTGCATCCAAGCGCAACATGCGTCGCGCCCATGACCGTATCGTGCCCGCGGGCATGAGCGAATGCCCGGAATGTGGCGAGATGATGCGTCCGCATCATGCATGTCCGCACTGCGGTTTCTATAAGGGGCGTGAGATCAAGAGCAGCGACGTCTGATCAGCCTGCTGAATCTTGAACGTTCAGAACGATAGCCTGGAGGCGTCGTCGGGCCTCGGTCCTCGAATCCTGCTGGATGGACACGGTGGCGATCGTGCACCCAGTGTGGTGTTCGATGCGCTTGAACTGTTGTTGGCGACGGCGGAGGGAGATGACCTCCAGCTTGGGGTGGTGGGTACGGATGCCGTGGCCGAGGCCATGCAGGCGCGTGGCCTTGCTGAGCGCATCGTCCATGTTCCCGCGCGCGATGTTATCGAGATGTGTGACGCGCCGGCGGTTGTGGTCAGGCGAAAGAAACAGTCCAGCATGCATGTTGGAGCGCGCTTGCTGCGCGATGGAGCCTGGGATGCCTTCGTCAGCGCGGGGAATACCGGCGCGCTGATGGCTATTTCCAAGCTGATTCTGAAAACCTTGAACGGGATCGACCGTCCGGCGATCGCCTCCATGATTCCGACCCGCAGCGGTGGCAAAACGTTGTTTCTCGATGTGGGCGCCAATGTGGATTGCACAAGCGATCATCTGTTGCAGTTCGCATTGATGGGGCATGCCTACATGCAGGCTGCGGAGGGTATCGAAAAGCCGCGCGTGGGATTGCTGAATATTGGTAGCGAGGACATCAAGGGCACGGACGTGATCAAGGTCGCCGCGGCCGCGATGGAATCGCTGCCGATCGCGTTCGTGGGCAACGTCGAGGGGACCGATCTGTTTTCCGGCGAAGTCGATGTCGTGGTATGTGACGGCTTTGTCGGCAATGTGGCGCTGAAGACGATGGAGGGTACCGCGCGTTTTCTGGCCGATGGGCTGAAGCAGGCACTGCTCTCGGGGACGCGCGCGCGCATGGGTGCCATGCTGGCGCAGCCGGCATTGCGAGCCTTTCGTGAGCAATTCAATCCCGGTCGCTACAATGGTGCGCCGCTGCTCGGCCTGAACGGCATTGTCGTCAAAAGCCATGGTTCGGCGGATGCGGAAGGGTTGGCCAATGCGTTGCGCGTCGCTGTGCGCGAGGTGCGCGCGGGGCTGTTGTCGCGCATCAATGTCCTGTTGAGCGAATGGAATGAAGCATAGTCATATCGTCGGCCTGGGTTCCTACCTTCCGGAGCGAGTCATGACCAATCATGACCTGGAACGGATGGTGGATACCAGCGATACTTGGATTCGAGAGCGCACGGGCATTGAGCGTCGGCACATCATTGCCGAGGATCAATGTACCTCGGACATGGCCGCTGAGGCGGCGCGGCGCGCGTTGGACGACGCTGGTCTGGATATTTCGGCAGTCGATGCGCTGATGGTCGCAACCACCACACCGGACAAGATCTTTCCCGCCACTGCGACCATTGTGCAAGCCAAACTCGGAGGTCACGGCTTTCCGGCTTGGGATATTCAGGCCGTGTGCTCGGGTTTCGTGTATGGTCTGGCACAAGCGGATGCGATGATTCGGGCGGGTCTGTTTCGCCGTGTGTTGCTGGTGGGAGCCGAGGCGATGAGTCGCATCGTCGACTGGTCGGACCGCAGCACCTGCGTGTTGTTTGGCGATGGGGCGGGCGCTGTCTTGTTGGAAGGGCGCGCGCAACCCGGTGGGGTGTTGGGCTCCGTCCTGCACGCCGATGGTTCCTATCGCGACTTGTTGAAGGCGGACCATCCTCATCCGCCAGCTTCGCCCGATCGCAAAGCGTTGGATTTTGGCAGGGACGCGGCGGGTATCGCGGCCATCGAGATGCGCGGCAATGAGGTTTTCCGGGTGGCGGTGACCAAGTTGGGTGAGGTGGTTAACGAGATCTTGCAGCAGCATCAGTTGCGCAAGGAGGATGTGGACTGGCTGGTTCCGCATCAAGCCAATATCCGCATCATTCAGGCAACCGCGAAGAAACTGGGATTGAGCATGGACCGCGTGGCGCAGACCGTGCGCGAGCATGGCAATACATCCTCGGCCAGTGTGCCCATGGCATTGGACGCCTTGTATCGCGCGGGGCGTTTGCGGCAGGGGCAATTGTTGTTGCTGGAGGCATTTGCGGGCGGGTTTGCCTGGGGGGCGAACCTGGTGCGCTGGAGTAAGCAGGGAGAAACGGGATGAGCGAGTTGATCTTCATGTTCCCGGGGCAAGGCTCACAGAGCCGCGGCATGCTGGATGTGTTTATGGATCGGTCTGTGGTTCGGGAGACGCTGGAAGAAGCCTCGGATGTACTTGGGTTCGATATGGGGACGCTGATTGGCAGTGACCCTGATGGCGTGTTGGATCGCACCGATTATACCCAGCCCGCCCTGCTCACCGCTTCGGTTGCGATGCTGCGTCTCTGGCGTGAATTGGGTGGGCGCGCGCCTGCCCAGGCGCTGGGGCATTCGCTGGGCGAGTATTCCGCATTGGTGGCGGCGGACGTGCTGGATTTCTCCACTGCGCTGGACTTGGTGGCCTTCCGCGGGCGAATGATGCGCGAAGCGGTTGCGGAAGGGGTGGGCCGGATGGCCGCGATCCTTGGTCTGGAAGATGCCAAGGTGGAGGCGCTGTGCGCCGAATGCAGTGATGGCGAGACGCGCGTGTGGGCGGCCAATTACAATTGCCCGGGGCAGGTCGTGGTGGCCGGGCATGCGGCGGCTGTCGATCGCTTGATCGAGGCTGCGGGCAAGGCCGGTGCGCGGCGTGCCGTGCCGCTGGCGGTCAGCGCGCCGTCACACACGCCACTGATGCTGCCGGCGGCTGACGCGATGCGTGCGCGCTTGGCCGATGTGCGGCTGCGTTCACCGCAGTGTCCGGTCTGGAGCAACGCCTATGCGCGTCCGCAACAGGATGCCGAGCAGATCCGTGCCGCCCTGGTCGAGCAATTGATTGCACCGGTGCGCTGGACGGCATCGATTCAGAATCTTCTTGTCGATGGCGGTGCGCAGGTCATGGTCGAAATGGGGCCGGGCAAGGTGTTGACTGGGCTGGTCAGACGCATTGCGCGGTGGCTGCCGTGCCATACAATGTCCGGCCTTGAGGATTTTGAAGCCGCGATAGCGGCCACGGGAGGGAATGGTTGATGGGTGAGCGAGCGGTAGCTATCGTGACGGGTGCGAGTCGCGGTATTGGTCGTGTGATTGCGGAGACGCTGGCGGCTGGCGGGTACGATCTCGCCATTTGCGGGACCCGCGTGGAAACGATTCAGCGTGTGGCCGCTGCCCTGATGGAGGCGCATGGCATCGAAGTGTTGGCGGATGCCGTCGATGTGGCGGACCGGGCGGCGGCGCAGTCTTTTGTGCAGCGAACCAGCAAGCACTTCGGTCGTTTGGATGTGTTGGTGAACAATGCCGGGATTACCCGTGACGGATTGGCCATGCGCATGAAGGAGGAGGACTGGGACGCGGTGATCGCAACCAATCTTTCCTCTGTGTTTCATCTCTCGCAGGCCGTGCTGAAGCCGATGATGCGGGCGAAAAAGGGGCGCATCATCAATGTGTCCTCCGTCGTTGCGTCGATGGGAAATCCGGGGCAACTGAATTATTGCGCCAGCAAGGGCGGGATTGAGGCGATGACGCGTTCGCTGGCGCGTGAGGTGGGCTCGCGCGGGATTACGGTCAATGCGGTGGCGCCTGGATTTATCGCCACCGACATGACGGCCGAGCTCGGCGAAGAGGCGCATGCCCGCCTTGCGGCACAGATTCCGCTGGGGCGCTTGGGTGAACCCGCGGATGTGGCCGCGGTGGTGGCGTTCTTGGCCAGCGACCAAGCGGCATACATCACCGGCCAAGTCATTCATGTCAATGGTGGGATGTACATGTAGCGGGGCGGGATGTCCCGATGCCGGGCTTGTGCGGTGTCCGGTGGTATGATAGAAGCCGCATAATTTTTTTACGGGAGGACTAGATGTCTGCAGAAATTGAAGCCAAAATCATCAAGATTGTTGCTGATCAGCTGAATGTGGAAGAAAGCGAGATCAGCCCGGATTCGTCCTTTGTCGATGATCTCGGTGCCGATTCCCTGGATACTGTTGAGCTTGTGATGGCTTTCGAAGAAGAGTTTGGCATCGAGATTCCAGACGAGGATGCCGAGAAGATTCAAAGCGTGCAGAACGCGATCGACTATATCGCCGCGAAAGCCGAGTAAGTTCATGGCAGAACGCGTTGTCGTGACCGGTATCGGGCTGGTGACTCCGCTCGGTACCGGCACGGATGTTTCGTGGAAAAATCTGCTCGCGGGGAAATCCGGTATTCGCCGTATCACGCGTTTTGACGCGGAGGCGACGGATATGCCTTGCAAAATCGCTGGCGAGGTGCCGGACTTCGAGGTCGAGGCATTCATCAACCGGAAAGATGCGCGCAAGATGGATACCTTTATCCAGTTCGGCGTGGCGGCCGCGGATATAGCGCTGGAGCAGTCGGGCCTGGAGATTGGTTCGCATAATGCCTCAAGGGTGGGCGTGATTATCGGCTCCGGGATCGGCGGTCTGACGATGATCGAGCGTACGATGCGCGCCTATGAACTGGGCGGGCGGCGAAAGATCTCACCGTTTTTTATTCCCCAGACGATTATCAACATGACCTCTGGCTGGGTATCGATGCGCACCGGCGCCAAAGGTCCGAATTCCGCGACGGTCACCGCTTGCGCAACCGGTACGCACGCGATTGGTGATGCCTATAGCATCATTGCCAGGGGCGATGCCGATGCGATGATCGCCGGCGGCTCCGAGGCTTGCATCTGCGAGCTGGGGATTGGCGGTTTTTGTGCCTCGAAGGCGTTGTCGACCCGCAACGATGAACCAGAGCGGGCCTCCCGTCCGTGGGATGTTGCGCGTGACGGCTTCGTCATGGGTGAGGGCGCGGGTGTGCTGGTGTTGGAATCGTTGAAACATGCCGAGGCGCGTGGCGCGCAGATCCTTGCCGAGGTGGTCGGCTATGGTATGTCCGCCGATGCGTATCATATGACGGCGCCCGCGCCGGAAGGCGAGGGCGGTGCGCGTTGCATGAAGATGGCGCTGGATTCCGCAGGGATAGCGCCGGAAGAAGTGGATTATGTGAATGCGCACGGCACATCCACGCCGCAGGGCGATATCTGCGAAACACAAGGAATCAAGACCGTGTTCGGTGCCCATGCGAAGCAGGGCCTGATGGTATCTTCCACCAAATCGATGACCGGCCACCTGTTGGGTGCGGCCGGGGGGATCGAGGCGGCCTTTTCCGTGCTGGCCGTGCATGAGGGCATCGTGCCCCCGACGATCAATCTGGACGAGCCGGATCCCGCTTGCGATCTCGACTATGTGCCGCACAAGGCCCGCCGCTGCGAGGTGCGCGTGGCGGTTTCCAATTCCTTCGGCTTCGGCGGCACGAATGCCTCGATTGTTGTGCGCAAGTTCGACTGAATCGGGCCGTGCTGTTCCGCACGTATCATAAACGCGACCGTGGGCTGTCGGCCCACGGTTTTTTTTCGAAATTTCAAGATGCATGCCTTGCGCTGCTCGAGGATCCGACCGGTGCCGGGCGCGCATTTGTGGTCGGACGTGAAGGGACAAACATACTGTTGCCTGCTGGCGCTGATCCGCTACAAGGTGCGGCCTATTTGGCACGTTGGCGGATGTCGGATACGCGTGCGCCTTCGCCTTGTATCCGGGAGGTGTTTTATAGCGCCTATGAGGCGGCGATCCTGCTTGAGCGTCTGCCGCGACCGAAAAGCATACCCGGCGGGGTGTTGCTTTGGCGTCACCAGCCGACTTTCTCCCTTTGCTTCGAGCGGGACATATTGCATGTTTATGCGCGCGATACCGCCACGCTTGCTCAGGTGGAGCGAATGCTCGCCTTGGCCGAACAAGCTTCCCCGCCATCTTTTGCATGGCCGCAGGTGAATCATACGCCCGACGTCATGGCTGATGACCCTGAATATCGGCACGCTGTCAGCCGCGTCCGTGCATACATTGCCGCCGGCGATATTTTTCAGGCGAATATCGCTCGCTTCTGGCACATGCCATGGAACGCGCGCGATCTGCCGGCGCTTTATGCGCGCCTTCGCCAGGTGAACCCGGCGCCGTTTTCCGCGTACCTGGAGATCCCGCAGACCCCGCAGGGACCATTGTGCATCCTGTCCGCATCTCCGGAGCGATTGGTGCGCATTCATCCCGACGGCAAGGTGGATACGCGGCCCATTGCCGGTACCCGCCGCCGCGCGGGCGGAGCGCGCGATGCGGCGTTGCGCGACGAGCTGCTGCTTTCCGAGAAGGAGCGGGCCGAGCATATCATGCTCGTCGACCTGGAGCGCAACGATCTGGGGCGCGTCTGCCGTGCAGGCAGTGTGCGGGTGGATGAGTGCATGATCATTGAACGCTATGCCACCGTGCAGCACATCGTGTCCAATGTCAGCGGAAAGTTGTGCGCGGGATTGGATTGGGTCGATGTTTATCGCGCGATGTTTCCCGGCGGAACGATCACCGGTTGCCCGAAGATTCGCTGCATGGAGATCATCCATGAGCTCGAGCCGCAGGGGCGTGGTCCCTATACCGGTGGGATTGGCTATTGGGCCTGGGATGGCGGTGCGGATATGAATATCCTGATTCGCACCTTCTGGCATGATCAGGGGGCGTTGCATTGGGCGGCCGGAGCGGGGATCGTGGCCGACTCGGATCCCGAGCGCGAGTTGCGCGAAACCGGACACAAGGCGATGGGATTGATGCGGGCATTGCGGCCATGAGCGGCGAGCGCTGCAGACCGCGCGGGCCGAATGCGTTTCTGCGTTGGCTGGATCGCATGTATTGCCGTTATTGGCAGCGATTGCCCGCCACCAGCATGTGCGTTCTACCCAAGGGGCCTTTGATTCTGGTGGGCAATCATCTCTCCGGCGTCGATCCGCTGTTGGTTCAGGCCGCGGTGGATCGCCCGCTATGCTTTTTGATGGCCAGGGAATATTACCAGGGCATGTGGTATGCGCGCTGGCTGTTCGATGCGGTGGGGGCGATTCCGGTCAATCCAGGAGGCGCCAATCGCCATGCGCTGGCGGAGGCCGTGCGTGTGGTGCGCGCGGGCAATGCCCTGTGCCTGTTCCCGGAAGGGGCTGCGAATCCGGTGATTCCATTGCATCGTATTCTGCCTGGCGCGGTGATCATCGCGCGCGAAACGGGCGCGCCGCTGATACCGTTTCGCATCGCCGGTGTCTGGCCGTTCGATCATGTGCATATTTGGACGCCATTCATTCGTCGGGGAAGGGCGCGTATTCACTTTGGCCAGCCCTTCCATCTCGACGATGTGGTATTGGACGATCGCGCCTCGATCCAGCAGGCAGCCGAGTGCATCGGCAGAAAGATTCGTCGCTTGCCGCGCTAATGCAGTTTCAGCTCCAGCCCGCTTCCTTCGTCTCCCTCATCCGTTTGGCCTTTGGCGACTTTGATCCGCAGACGCACATCGTTCATCGAATCGGCATGGCGTAGCGCTTCGTCCTCGGCGATGCGTCCCTCTTGCCAGAGGCGCACCAGATGTTGGTCGAAGGTTTGCATGCCATAGTTCTCGCCTTTGGCCATGGCCTCTTTGATGCCGGGAATATCCCATTGGAAAATCAGGTCGGAGACGCGTGGGGTGTTGAGCAGGATTTCGATGGCCGCGGTGCGTCCCCCATCCTTGGTCTTGACCAGGCGCTGGGAAAGAATGGCGCGCAGATTCAGGGCGAGATTCAGCCGGGCTTGCGCATGCGCTTCTTCGGGAAAGAAGTTGATGATCCGTTCCAGGGCTTGATTGGCATTGTTGGCATGTAGGGTGGCCATGCACAGATGCCCGGTTTCGGCAAAGGTCAAAGCATGCTCCATCGTTTCGCGGTCTCGGATCTCGCCGATCAGGATCACATCCGGTGCCTGGCGCAAGGTGTTTTTCAAGGCGTGCTGAAAGTCGAGGGTATCCGTGCCGACCTCGCGCTGGGTCACGATCGAGCGTTTGTGCGGATGGATAAACTCGATCGGATCTTCGATGGTGATGATATGGCCGGCATGATGTTCGTTGCGATGGTTGATCATTGCCGCCAGCGAGGTGGATTTGCCGCTGCTGGTGGCGCCCACCATGATCACCAGTCCGCGCTTGCTCATCACGATGTCCTTGAAGACATCGGGCAGGCGCAGCTGCTCGAGGGTCGGGATCTCGGTTGGAATCGTCCGGATCACCATGCCCACCGAGCCGCGCTGGCGAAATATATTGACGCGGAAACGACCGATCTCGGCATAAGACAGGGCCATGTTCAACTCATGCGTATCCGCAAACTCCTGCCGTTGCCGGTCGTTCATGATCGAGGTGGCCAGCGCCTCGGTTTGCTCGGGGGTGAGCGGGGTGCTCCCGATGGGCGCAACCTCGCCGTGCACGCGCAGGCTGGGCGGGCATTGCGCGGTGATATACAGATCCGAACCGCCCTTGGCTTGCATGATGGTCAGCAATTTGCGGATTGCCTCGCTCATGCGCCAGCTCCTGGGGTGAACAGGGCTTTGTTTTGCGCCTTCTCGCGCGCAGCGGCCAGGGTGATCCGGCGTTTGGCGACCAGTCGTTGCAAATCCATGTCCAGCGTTTGCATGCCTTCGCGCGCGCTGGTCTGCATGACCGACACCAGTTGCGCGACCTTGTTTTCGCGGATGAGATTGCGCACCGCCGGCGTGCCGATCATGATCTCGTGTGCGGCCACGCGACCGTTGCCGTCCGCGCGTTTGAGCAAGGTCTGTGAGATCACCGCCTTCAGCGACTCGGACAGCATCGCGCGTACCATGTCCTTTTCCGCGGCCGGAAACACATCGATGATGCGGTCGATTGTTTTGGGCGCGGATGAGGTGTGCAGGGTGCCGAACACCATGTGCCCGGTCTCCGCTGCGGTGAGCGCGAGACTGATGGTTTCCAGATCGCGCATTTCGCCCACCAGGATCACATCCGGATCCTCGCGCAGCGCGCTTTTGAGCGCATTGGCGAAGGAATGGGTATGGGCACCGAGTTCGCGCTGCGAGATCAGGCTTTTCTTGGACTTGTGCACGAACTCGATCGGGTCTTCGATGGTCAGGATATGTCCCTTCTCGGTTTCGTTGCGGTGATTGATCATCGCCGCCAATGTGGTCGATTTGCCGCTGCCGGTCGGCCCGGTCACAAGACAGATGCCGCGCGGACACATCGCGATTTCCTTGAAGATTTCCGGTGCGCCCAGTTGTTCGAGAGTGAGTACCTCGCTTGGGATCTGGCGGAACACGCCGCTCATGCCGCGATATTGTTTGAAGCAGTTGACCCGGAAGCGGGCCACACCGGGAAGTTCGAACGAGAAGTCGAGTTCCATGCGCTCTTCGAACAGCTTGCGCTGCTGGTCGTTCATGATGTCGTAGATCATGGATTGCACCGCGCGTTCATCAAGTGGAGGCAGTTTGATCGGGGTCATGTCGCCATGAATGCGAATCAAGGGCGGCTCACCAGCGGAGATATGCAGGTCGGAGCCCTGGTTTTTCACCGTAAAGGCCAGTAGTTCCGCGATGTCCATAGCTTCCTCCTCAGCTCGATGACGCGCATGGTTGCACAGATGACCGGGCAATGCTAGACAGCAACCGACATGACGGGGGGAGCCATGAGTACACGGGTTTTCGATTTTCGCCAGCGCAATTTGTCGCTCGATATATTACGGGGGGTGGCGATTCTTTCCGTCGTGCTCGACCATGCCGATGCCCATATGATCCCCGGCTTCGTTGCGCCGGACGGATGGCTGGGAGCCATCTATTGGGGGATCCATGGCTGGGGACGGACTGGCGTGGATTTGTTCTTCATCATCAGTGGCTTTTTGATCGGCGGGGGGCTGCTCAATGAGCTGGAGCGCAAGGGGCGCATCGAGTTGCGTATCTTCTGGCTTAAGCGCGTGTTCAAGATTTTGCCGTCGTACTATACCCTGGTGATTGTGCTGGTATCGCTCGGCGTGGTCGATGTCAGCTGGCGGCAGACCTATATTTTCTTTTTGTTTCTGCAGAACTATCTGTTGCCCACCGGCATCGGACCCACCTGGTCGCTGGCGGTGGAAGAGCATTTCTATCTCTTGTTGCCGCTGTTGTTGACCGCTGCCGCTTTCTTCGCGCATCGCCGGGGCGCGAACCCGGTGCATTGGCTGCCATGGATCGCGCTATGCGTGCTGGCCGTAAGCGTGGGCATGCGCATCACCCATGCCGCCACGGTCGGAGTGCAAGAGAATGATTTCATGAAGAGTCATTTTCGTTTCGATTCACTGTTCTTCGGCGTGTTCTGTCATTATGTATGGCATTACCATGGGGATCGGCTGCGGCGTTGGATGCACGACCTGTGGTTGCCGGTGGGCTTCCTGCTCACCTTGCCGGCCGCGTTCCTGGGCAGTAATGCGGAGGCCAATTTCTATATCGTGTATACGCTGCTTTCAGTGGGCTATGCGATGGTGGTGCTCTACGCTGTGGAGCGCGGTTTCGGTCGGTTCGGTCGGCACTGGCTGGGACAAACCGTTGCCGCCATTGGTCGTTGGTCGTATAACATCTATCTCTGGCAATTCTTTCTTCTGGGACTCAATCCGTTTTTCTATGCCAAGGTTCAGCTTTGGCTGGCCGAGGCGTGTTCCGGGCTGCCGCTGCTTGCGCTGCTGACCCAAACGCTCGTTGCCGTGGCGTATTCGGTGCTGGTGGGCTGGCTAGGGACGGTGCTGGTGGAAAATCCGTTCATGCGGCTACGCAAACGGGTGCTCGCACGCATTCAGCCGCGCGCTTGATCAGCGCATGGGATGAAACAGCGCGCGCATGGCGGCGTTCATATGCAGCGCGCCCTGCGTATCGACGACAAGCGCAGGCATCCTCAGTTGCTGCAAGCGGGCCAGACCCTTGGGGCCAAGCACGAACAAGGCGGTGCTCCACGCATCGGCAACGCTTGCGCTGGGGTGGAGCACCGTGGCGCTTTGCGCTTTGTGTGCCGGCATGCCGCTGGCGGGGTCGAGGATATGATGGTAGCGACGCCCCTGATAGATGAAGAAGCGCTCATAATCCCCGGAAGTGACAATGCTCATGGGGCCATTCAGCGCAAGATAGCCCAGCACTTGGCCGGATTTGCGCGGGTGGCGGATGCCGATGCGCCACGGTTTGCCGTGGTGCGATCCAATGATACGCATGTCGCCGCCGGCGTTGATGATCGCATTGCGAATGCCGGCGCGCTTCAGTGCCGCGATCCCGCGATCGAGCGCATAGCCCTTGGCGATGCCGCCGAAATCGAGCTGACAGTTGTCGGAGCGGCGCAGCCATTGCCCCTTGCGGGTGTGGATGAGGCAGCCAGGCGCATGTTTTGCCGCCCGGATTTGGGCTTTAGCTGGCGGGCGTGTTGGCGCTGGTTCGCGTGAGAAACCCCAAAGCCGGTTGAGTGCGCCCAGCGCGGGATCAAACGCGCCGTCGCTGGCCCGTTGCACCTTGCGGGCGAGCATCAGCAGTTGCGCGACATCCTTGGGCAACGTGACCGCAGTGCCGACCGGTGTGCGGTTGAAGCGCTTGACCGCATTATCCCCGTCGCCATAGATCGTAAATCGTTGCTCGATCCGCGCCATGGCGCGGCTGGCCCGCGCGATCGCTTTTTGCGCCTCCTGCTTATCGCAATCACTAACCGTAAATTCGACCAGCGTGCCCATCATGAATCGCGTTTCATGCACGTCCTCGTGCTGACCGCTGCAACCGGCGAGCAGCAGCAACAGCATCAGCAGCCTGGGCATGACTAGGGTTTTAGCGCTTCCGCCCAGCCGAGGCTCGCATCGGGAAACGCATCGGCATAGGACAGATAGGGCTTGATATCGAGCACCGGGGTGCCATCCAGCATATCATGTCCTTCAATGCTTAGGCACCGACCTTGAACGGCCAAGAGTCGCACGGCAGATAAGCCGATGCGGTTCGGTCGATGCGGGGCGCGGGTCGCAAACAGGCCCCGGCGGATTTTCGGGCCTCGTGGCGGCAGCACGGTCGGGTTCCAGCCGCGATTCAGGTGCATCCAGTAGATGACCCAGAGATGCGAAAAGCCATCGAGGTCCTTGAGCGCCTGCTCGAAGTTCATGCCGGGGTTCAATTCGATGACCGCGGGTGCGGGCGCGCCCAACGTAGGCTGGCGTGGGGCCGCGTAGCGCTCCTTGTAGTCGCTGTGTACGATGCCGATCGGCTGGCACACGACGGGCTGTTGCGCATGCTGTTGGAACAGCTCGGTGTATTGCTTGGGCGGTTTGTTGCCCATTACGCCGGTTGGCGCTGGGCGACTTGGACGCGAAGTTCGTCGCCATCGCAATCGACGATGGCCTTGCCGCCGCGCATCAGCGCACCGAACAGGATTTCGTCGGCGAGCCGTTGCTTGATCTGTCGTTGAATCAGCCGCGCCATCGGGCGTGCGCCCATCAGCGGATCATAGCCATGCCTGGCCAGCCAACGCCGCGCGTGCGCAGTGACTTCCATCTCCACCCGTTTAGGTTGCAGTTGACATTCCAGTTCGACGATGAATTTGTCCACGATGTGCGCAACCACTTCCTGGCTCAAAGGCGCGAAAGGAATGATCGCATCCAGACGGTTGCGGAACTCGGGCGAGAAGACGCGCTTGATCGCCTCCTGATCCACGCCGCTTTTCGGTTGCGGGTTGAAGCCGATTTGCGGCTTTTGCAATTCGAACGCGCCGGCATTGCTGGTCATGATCAGGATCACCTGGCGGAAATCGGTTTGCCGGCCATTGTTGTCGGTCAATGTGCCATGATCCATGACCTGCAGCAACAGGTTGAACAGATCCGGATGCGCTTTTTCGATCTCATCGAGCAACAGCACCGCATGCGGATGCTTGTGCACCGCCTCGGTGAGCAGGCCGCCCTGGTCGAAACCGACATAGCCGGGAGGAGCGCCGATCAGTCGCGATACCGTATGCGCTTCCATGTATTCGGACATGTCGAAGCGGATCAGCTCGATGCCCATGATGCGCGCCAGCTGTCTGGCGACCTCGGTTTTGCCGACGCCGGTGGGGCCGGTGAACAGGAAGCTGCCGATCGGCTTTTCCGGGTGGGCCAGCCCGGCACGGGCCAACTTGATGTGCGTGGCCAGCCGCTCGATCGCCTGATCTTGTCCGAACACGGACAGCTTGAGATTGCGCTCCAGGCTTTCCAGGCGCTTGCGATCGGAGGCGCGCACCTGGTGCGCCGGAATGCGGGCCATCGTGGCCACGATTTGTTCAACATCCTGTACGGTGATCAAGGTTCGCCGTTTCCCTTGGGGCCGCACATGCATCGCCGCACCCGCTTCATCGAGAATATCGATGGCCGAATCGGGCAGGTGGCGTTCGCGCAAGTGGCGCTTGGCGAGATGCACGGCCTGCTCTATCGCCGCCTGGCTGTAGCGGACCTGATGATGCGCTTCCAGCCTGGGCGCAAGTCCCTTCAGAATGGCGATTGCCTCGGTTGTGGATGGTTCGGCGACATCGATTTTCTGGAAACGGCGCGACAGGGCCCGGTCCTTCTCGAACAGATTGCGAAACTCCTGGTGCGTGGTGGCGCCGATGCAGCGCAGGCTGCCGCGCGCCAGAGCTGGCTTGAGCAGGTTGGAGGCATCCATCGTGCCGCCGCTGGCCGCACCCGCGCCAATGATGGTATGAATTTCGTCGATGAACAGAACGGCTTTCGGCTTGCGTTCCAGCTCTTTCACCACCTGCTTGAGTCGCTCCTCAAAATCGCCGCGATATTTGGTGCCGGCCAGGAGCGCGCCCATGTCCAGGGCATACACGTTGGCGTCACGCAAGACCTCGGGCACTTCGCCTTGCACGATCTTGTGCGCCAGCCCTTCGGCAATCGCGGTTTTGCCGACGCCCGCTTCGCCGACCAGCAGCGGGTTGTTTTTGCGTCGCCTGCAGAGGATGCGCAGCAGACGCTGCATTTCCGCCTCGCGTCCGATCAAGGGATCGATGCGACCGGCTTGCGCTTCGGCGCATAGGTCCACGCAAAAACGCGCAAGCGCAGACTTTTTCGTCTTGGCCTTGCCCTTGTCAGGTGCCGCCTCGTTCCGGGTTTCTTCTTCCGTGCCGGAAACCTCGGCGTGCGCGATGCGGCTGATCACGTCCAGCCGGGTGATGCCCATCTGTTTCAGGAAAAACACGGCATGGGAATCCTTTTCCGAGAACAGGGCGGCCAGGATATTCGCCCCGCCGACTTCGGAGCGGCCTGCCGCTTGTACCTGCATTACCGCGCGCTGGATGACACGCTGCAGACCGACGCTGGCGGCGGTCTCCTGCTCGTCGTCGGTCAGCTTCGGTACATGCGTGTCGATGAAGTCCTGCAGTTGTTTGCGCAGGCGTTCGATATCCGCATGACAGGCGTCCAGAATCGCGCGCGCTTCGCTGTTGTCGAGCAGCCCGAGCAGCAGGTGTTCCACGGTGACGTATTCATTGCGCGAAAGATGTGCGCGACGAAAGATGTCGTTCAGCGTTTGTTCCAGCTCTTCGTTCAGCATGCCCATGCGCTACTCCTTGTCGCCAACCCTATTGTGACACCGCTGCCTGCCTGCGGCAAACCCTTTGTGTCGCGCGGTTATGCGCCCTGGTCGCGCTCCATGACGCAGCGTAGCGGGTAGCCATGCGCGCGACTGGCATGGGTCACCGCGACCACCTTGCTTTCGGCGATCTCGCGTGGATAGATGCCGCATAACCCCTTGCCGCTACGATGGACGCGCCACATGATTTCCGTGGCCTCGGCGGGTGTTTTCTGGAAATGCCGGATCAGGATGTCAACCACGAAATCCATGGGCGTGAAATCGTCGTTGAGCAACAGCACGCGATACATCGGTGGTGGTTGCAGTTGCGGTTCGGTGGCATCCTGCGCAGTCTTGTGCGTGCGATCGGGCGTGAGGGTCCGACTCATGGCGCAATACTAACCCATGGAATTGAGGAGAAACACCGTGGCACTGAAATGTATGCTTTGGGATGTGGACGGCACCCTGGCCGACACCGAGCGGGACGGACACCGGGTGGCATTCAATCTCGCCTTCAAGGAGGCGGGATTGCAGCGTGAATGGGATGTGCCGACCTATGGCGAGTTGCTGGCGGTGACCGGCGGCAAGGAGCGTATTCGCTTCGACCATGCGCGGCGTGGGGAGCCGGTGCCGAGCGATGAGGAGATCGCTCGTTTGCATGCAGCCAAGACCGCCCATTATCAGCGCCTGATCTCTTCCGGTCGGATTCCGCTTCGCCCCGGTGTGCGCCGACTGTTGGAGGAAGCCTGGAGGGCGGGCATCACGCTGGGGGTGGCGACAACAACCACGCCGGCGGCGCTTGAGGCGTTGATTGAGCACGCGTTGGGGAAGGAATGGTTCGATCGCTTCGCGGTGCTGGCGGCGGGGGACATCGTGCCGGCCAAAAAGCCCGCTCCCGATATCTATACCTACGCGATGGCAAAGCTGGGGGTGTCCGCGCGCGAGACGCTGGCCATGGAGGATTCGGGCAATGGCTGGAAAGCGGCGGCGGCGGCGGGATTGAGATGTGTGGTCACGATCAACGATTACACGCGGGATCATGATTTCTCCGGCGCCGATCTGGTGGTTTCCGAGCTGGGCGAGCCGGATGCGCCGCCCATTCATGTATTCGCCAATCCGCACGGACTGGAAGATTTGCATCATGTGCGTCTGGCGCACTTGCGCGCGATCATGGGCGAGGCTTAAAGCGCATGGTGCTGGTGGATTCGCATTGTCATCTCGATTTTCCACATTTCGATGACGACCGCGACCAGGTGGTGTCGCGTATGCACAGCGCGGGCGTGCGTGGAATCGTCGCGGTGGCTGTGGAGCTGGAACAGAACGCACGCCTGCAAAGGCTTTGCGCTCAATATGAAAACGTATGGTTTTCCACGGGAGTGCACCCGAATCATGAGGTTCAACATGAACCTACGGTAGCGCAATTGGTGCGTCAGGCCACGCATCCGCGCTGTGTCGCCGTCGGCGAAACGGGGCTGGATTACTTTCGCCATCGTGTCCCCGCCGAGGTGCAGCAGGTGCGTTTGCGCACGCATCTTGCCGCCGCCGCTGCTACGGGCAAGCCGGTCATCATCCATATGCGCGAGGCGGATGACGACGTGTTGCGCGTGCTGCGCGAGGAGGGCGTGCCCGCTGGCGGTGTCATGCACTGTTTTTCTTCGACGCGAGAGACCGCCGCGGCCGCGCTCGATCTGGGCATGCATATCTCGTTTTCCGGCAATGTGACCTTCAAGCGCAACGAGGCGTTGCGCGAGGTGGCGGCCTATGTGCCGCTGGATCGCTTGCTGGTGGAGACCGATGCGCCGTATCTTGCGCCGGTGCCGCACCGCGGCAAGCGCAACGAGCCGACCATGGTACGCCATGTGGCGCAATGCGTAGCCGAGGCGCGTGGGATGGCGGTCGAGGCATTGGCGGAGGCCACGACACGCAATGCCTGTGCCTTGTTCCAACTTGATCTGGAAGTTTAAGATGTATCTCTAACTTATTGGTATCGGAGCGATTATGAGTCTAGACACAAATCTCGACGCGTTGGTCATGACAGCCGTGCAGGGGGGGGTGTCGCCGGCCAATCAATGGGCCCCGTTCGAGGTGGGGGCGGATGGCGAGGTGTTCGCCTGGCCTTCGACGGGTGGTATCACCTACAACGTGAAGCTCGGCGACTCGGTATTCGGCTGGGCGGGCGAGCATATCGAGCCCGGCGTGTCCGCAACGCTCAGTCACAAGAACCGCAAGGCGGAGGCGGGCTTCCAATTTTTGTCCTGTTGCGGCAACGAGGTGCGCGTGATCAGCGGCGAGGCCAAGGGCGCGCGCGGCACGGTGATCGGTCATCACGGTGGGGTCGAGCACCTGATGCTCGATTTTCCGGACGAGGTGCTGGATCAGCTCACCTGCGACGACAAGTTCCTCGTGCGCGCATTTGGCCAGGGGCTGCGCTTGCTCGATCATCCCGAGGTGCATATCTACAACCTCGATCCGCGTGTGCTCGAGCGCTGGGGGCTACGCGAATTGCCGGATGGCCGTATTGAAGTGCCGGTGCATGTCATCGTGCCCGGCTGCGCCATGGGCTCCGGTATCGGTGCCTTGTCGGTGACCACCGGCGATTACGATATACTGTGTCACGATCAGGAACTGGTCGCCGAACATGGCATGGAGCGGTTGCGCTTTGGCGACTTCGTGGCCGTGCTCGATCACGACAACCGCTATGGCCGCACCTATCGGCGTGGCGCGGTCACGATCGGCATCGTGATCCATTCCGACTCCCCCTTGGCCGGTCATGGCCCGGGCATGATGACCCTGATGAGCGCGTGCGGGGGCAAGCTGGTGCCCAGGATCGACGAGCGTGCGAATCTGGGTGCGTTGTTGGGGATCGGTCGCTTCGCCTGATGCGTCTGGCAGCCATTCAGCTCAATGCGCGTGCGGATCGCCAACGCAATCTTGAGCGCTGCGCGCGCTTGCTGGCGCGTGCCCGGCAGCAGGGCGCGCGGCTTGCCCTGCTGCCGGAGAATTTTGCGATCATGCCGGAAAACGACACGATGCGTGCAGCCCATATCGAGGATGCCGCTTCGTCGCGGACCCTGGCCTTCCTGCGTACGCAGGCGCGCACCCTTGGTATGTACATCATTGCCGGTGGCCTGCTGTTGCGTGAGGGCATGAGCGAGAAGCCGTATAATCGCTGTGTGGTGATCGGCCCTGCGGGCGATGACGTGGCGCACTATGACAAGATGCATCTTTTCGATGCCGCGTTGGAGGCGGGCGATTATCGCGAGTCGAAGCTGGTGCAACGCGGGCGACGACCGGTGGTCGCGCGGCTGCCTGAGCTGCGTTGCGGTTTGAGCATCTGTTATGATTTGCGCTTCCCGGAACTGTATCGGCATTACGCGACGCGGGGTTGCAGCCTGCTCACTGTGTCCGCCGCGTTTACCGAGCAGACGGGGCGCGCGCATTGGGAGCTGCTGTTGCGGGCGCGTGCGATCGAGAACCAGTGTTATGTGCTCGCCGCTGCGCAATGGGGCGCGCATCCCGACGGACGACGTACCTGGGGACATTCCATGATCGTTGATCCGTGGGGGGCGGTACTGGCTTGTCTGCCGGAGGGAGAGGGCGTGATCGTGGCCGATTTTGCACCCGCCCAGTTGCGCGAGGTGCGCAGGAGGTTGCCCGCGCTTGCGCATCGGCGGCTGTAATGCGCGGCGCGCATGGCGCTCATGACCCAGGCGGGGTAGGCTTGCGGACATGAGAGATGTCGATGCCGGGCCAAGCAGGGCACAGCTGCGCGCCCATCGCCAGGTGTTCTGGGATGCATGGCAAAAGGCGTGCGCGAATCAACCGCTCAATGCGCTGGAGGTGCGCATTGCGCGCGTGATTGAGATGCATCCGGAGTATCACCATTATTTCGATGACCGCGAACGATTCCTTGAGCGGGACTTCGATCTCGACGATGGTATGAATCCGTACTTGCACCTCTCCTTGCATCTGGCGCTCGAGGAGCAAGTGGCCACGGGCCATCCGCCGGAGGCCGGCAAGGCGCTGGAATCGTTGATGCGCCATGGGTGTATGTCGCGGCACGATGCGCTGCATGTGATGCTCGAAATACTGGCGGAAACGGTTTATTACGCCCAGCGGCAGGGCGGCGAGCCCGATGTGGCCGCGTATGCGCAACGCTTGCGGGGGTTGATGCGCCGATGATGCGCAATCTGCTGGTCGTGTTCGTGTTTTTTTTCGGACCGGCCATCCTGATGCTGATCGCGCGCAGCCTGCTGTTCATGCTGCGTCTGTGGTGGCAGGCGCGACAAGCGCGCGCGAGAGAGACTCAGGTCATCGATGTCACGCCGGTGCGCCATGAGCGTCCCTCACGCGCATTCGTCGTGGTCGCCATCGTGCTTGGCATCGTGTCCGCCGTGTTGGCCTATCAGGCGCTGAACACCAAGCCCGCCCCGAAGCGCATTTATGTTCCCGCCCATCTCGATGCCCAGGGGAAGGTGGTGCCCGGCCATTGGGAGACGTTGCCGCGCCAGCAGCCGTGAGCGTTTCACTTCCACGCTGTTCGGAACGGCAGACGTTCGAGCTGCTTGAGCGGGGGGCGGCGATGCTGGTGGCCGAAGCGGCGCAAGCGCGGATATGGCGTGCGCGGTTTCTGGCCCGGCAGGCGGGCAGGGCGTGCGTGGCGCCCGCGATCCATCATTGGCCCGCATGGCTTGAACGCCTGGCCGAACAGGTGCCGGATGCGCCCGTGCCATTGTTGCGCATCCAGGAACGCGGCTGGTGGCGTACGATTATCAGCGAGGATCGCCCGCAGCTTCCCCCCGAGGCATGTGCGGAGCTGGCGCGGCAGGCGATGGAGGCGACCCGGTTGATGCATGCGTATGGCGTCAAGGCGCACGCATTGCGGGGGCATGGCGAGGAGGCCGAGGCGTTATATCGCTGGCAGCGGAAGTTGCGTTTAGCGCTGCCCGCTTCCCACTGTACCTTTCCCGCACTGGCCGACGCCGTGCTGGCGGCAATCCCCCGGCTCAACATGCCCCCCTGTGTTCTGTTGTCCGGCTTTGCTTTCTGGACACCCTGGCAAAAGCGTTGGCTGGAAGCGATGTCCGCGCATGGCGTCCAGCTGCTCATGGTGTGTCCTGAGAAGAGGCCGGCACGCATGGGGCGGTATCCCTGTGCGGATCCGTCCGCTGAGGCGCTGCAGGCCGCACGCCTGGTTGCGGAATTGCTTGAGCGCGATGCGCAGGGGCGGATTGCCATCGTGCTCAATGAGCGGGCCGATCGCGAGGCACTGGCCGCGGCATGCGAAGACTGGCTGCCGGATACGCAGGCGGTGGATGGCATGCATGCCAGCCTCCGCGAACAGCCCTTGGTACAGCAGTGGTTGCAGGTGCTGCATCTTGCTGGCGCCAAACGGCTGCGTTTTGACGACGTGTCCAGCCTGTTGCTGGCGTCATGGGTGCGTGCTGACGAACGCGAACGCGAGGCGCGCGCCGCGTTGGAGCTTCGCTTGCGACGGAGCAATCGTTATATGTTCGATTATCGCACCCTGCTGGATGCGGCGAGAGGGCTTGAGTTGGGCGCGTTGGCGCAGGGGTTGCAAGCAATGGCGGCATGGCCCCGGCATGAAAAACGGCTGCCCAGCGCGTGGGTGGTCGACAGTATCGCGTTGCTCAAGCAACTCGGTGTTCCCGCGCACCGCAACGCGCACCTGGTCAATGCCTTCCGCGAGGCCTTGTTCACGATGGCCGCGCTCGACCAGCTTCCCGATGGCATGGACTGGGTCTCATTCGTCGCCCGCTTGAGCGAGCTTTTGGCGGAAACGCCGTTTGCCTTGCCATCGACGCATGGCCAGGTGCATGTGCTCGACGCGAACTCCGCGATGGGGCTTGCGTTTGATCATGTGCTTGCGCTCGGTATCGACGAACAGGGCATGCCTGGTCCGGCGCGGCCGCATCCATTGTTGCCGGTTCCCCTGCAGCGGGCGCACCAGATGCCGGGAGCCAGCGCGCAGCTTGCGCTTGCGCAGGCGGAGCGGCAATGGAATGAGCTACGCCATACCTGTGGGACGCTCTACGCGTTTCATGCTCTGCAGCAAGAGGGCGTGTTCGTCGCTCCATCGCCATGGATCGCCGATCTTTCCGCCGAACATGTACCGGACGAACACACGCGTGCGCCCTGGCCGTTGACCTCCTGGCCCGATGCGCCATTGGTGCCGCTTCGCCAGTCGCACCCCCGTGGAGGTTCGTCCTTGTTGCAGGATCAGGCCGCATGCCCGTTTCGGGCCTTCGCCTATCATCGTCTGGGACTCAAGCCGCTCGACACCCCGCAGCCGGGGCTGCGTGCCAGCGAAAAGGGCCAGTTGCTGCATGCTGCTCTGGAAGGGTTCTGGCGTCAGGTGGAGTCCTGGCATGCATTGTGCGCGCTGAGTACGCAAGCGCTGGCGCAGCGCATCGACGAGGCCATTGACGAGGCTTGGCGACAATGCCGCATCTATGTACCGCGCCATGTTCGGCGGGTGGAAACGGAACGCCTGCGCGCGCTGCTGCGGGGATGGTTGGCGGAAGAGCGGCAACGCCCACCGTTTACGGTGACCAGAACCGAATGGCGAACAACGTTGCGTCCTGGTGGGGATGCTCCGCTAGCACTGGCGCTTGAGTTGAAGATCGATCGGCTGGATGTCGATGCCGAGGGGCGGCGCATCCTGATCGATTACAAGACCTCTCGGGTGCAGGCAAGCCAATTGTGGCGGCAAGGGCGCATGCGGGAGGTACAGTTGCCGCAGTATGCGCTGGCCGCGGCACTTGGCGTGCGCGATGCGGTGTGCTTTGCGCAGGTGCGCAGCGGTGAGATGGGGTTTCAGGGTGTGGGCGGTGAGGAACTCGGGATCAAAGGGATTATGGTGTGCGACGGGAAAGCTAAGCGGCCGGAAGATTGGGCCCAGACCCTTGCTACCTGGCGGATGCAACTGGATGAGCTGGCCGCGGAGTTTATCGCGGGCCGCACCGATGTTGCGCCGCGCGATCCGGATGCGTGCCGCTATTGTGGCTTGGCGGCGGTGTGTCGGATCGCGGAACGGGGGGATGGTGCATGAGTGAGCGCGTACGTGAGGCCGCACGCGCACCGGCGCATTCCTTTTTGGTGCAGGCGCCGGCGGGATCCGGCAAGACCGAATTGCTGACCCAGCGCATCCTTGCGCTTTTGGCCATTGTGGATGAGCCGGAAGAGATTCTGGCGCTGACCTTCACCCGCAAGGCCGCGGCCGAGATGCGTGCACGCGTGATTGACTCCTTACGCATGCCCGAGCCCGATACCCGCGAGGCGCATAAGCATCGAACCTGGCGCTTGGCGCGCGCCGCGATGGCGCATGCCGAGCGCAGGGGATGGCGCTTGCTGGAACAGCCGGCGCGTTTGCGCATGATGACCCTGGACAGTTTCATGTATGGGTTGGCGCGCCAGCTGCCGTTGCTTTCCGGATGGGGCATGCTGCCGCGGCCCAGCGAGCATGCGGAAGGACTCTATCGCGAAGCGGCGGAAGAGGCGATCGAGTTGGGCTGGCGCGAGTGTCCCGAGGCGGTGCAAGCCTTGTTGTTGCATCAAGATCACGATGTGCCGCGGCTGATGGCGATGTTGGCGGATTTGCTCGGGCGGCGCGAACAATGGTTGCCGGTGGTGGCCGAGCATGCGCGCGACATGGCGGCGTTGCGCGCGCGGCTTGAGCGTGATTTGCGCATGATTATCGAGGGCGAACTTGAACGCTGCGCCGCGTTGCTGCCGATGGCGTTGGGCGAGCGACTTCTTCCGCTGGCCCGATTCGCGGCGGCGCATGGTGGCGATCCGGCGCTGGCCGCGATCACAAGTTGCCCAGGTGTGCAGGCGCGGGATCTTGCGGCCTGGCGCGCGCTGGGTGGCTTGCTGTTCACCCAAGACGGTGCATGGCGCCAGCGGGTGGATAAGCGCCTGGGTTTCCCGCCGGGAAAGGAGTATGGCGAGGCGAAGCGGGCGATGTTGGCGCTGTTGCAGGAGCTCGGAGGGATTGCGGGGCTGCGCGAAGCCTGGCTGCGGTTGTACAAGCTTCCGGCGACACATGCCATCGAGGATGAGCAGTGGCGGATGCTGCAACACCTGTTCAAGCTCTTGATCCTTGCGCAATCCTGCTTGCAAACGTGCTTTATGCGTCGGAACGAGGCCGACTTCAGCGAAATCGCGTTGCGCGCGCTGGAGGCGTTGGGGCGAGCGGATCGTCCCGCCGATTTGTTGTTGCGGCTCGACATGCGTATTCGGCATATTCTGGTCGATGAGTTTCAGGACACTTCCTTGCTCCAGATGGAGCTTCTCAGACGCCTGACCGCCGGCTGGCAGCAGGGTGACAATATGGCGCGCAGTCTGTTTCTGGTTGGCGATCCCATGCAATCGATCTATCGCTTTCGCAAGGCCGAGGTGGGACTGTTTTTGAGCGCGGCGCGCAATGAACAGTCGTTGCCCGCATTGCGTCATGTGCGCCTGGAACGCAATTTCCGCTCCTCTCCGGTCATCGTGGACTGGGTGAACCGGGCTTTTGCGGCCATTTTTCCCGCCGAATCGGACATCGTGATGGGTGGCGTGGCGCATGCCAGGGCCGAGGCTGCATGCGCAGTGGACGGGGAGGTGCATGCGCATCTACAACACGCGCGCGATGATGTGCGCGAGGCGGCATGCGTTGTCGATCTGGTGCGGCAGGCGCTGGCCCGCGGCGAGGGATGTAGGGTGGGCATTCTCGCGTTCACCCGCAAGCACTTGCACTCGATTATGACGGCGTTGGTGCATGCGGAAATTCCATTCCGGGCGGTGGACATTCTTCCGCTGGCCGAGCAGCCGGAGATCATGCTGGCGCGCGCCTTGATCCTGGCGTTGCAGCATCCGTACGATCGCGTGGCATGGGCGGCCTTGTTGCGGGCGCCTTGCTGCGGGCTGGATACGCGCGACTTGCATGCCTTGCTTGCCGGTGACGACGGGACGGTTTGGCAGCGCATGGAGGCGATTCCCGACGAGGTTTCCGAGGATGCCCGCGCGCGCCTGCAATTCCTGCGCGCTGCACTTGCGCCATGCCTGGATGCGGTGGGTTCGATCCCGATGCATCGCCTGCTGGCGCAGGCTTGGCGGCGCTTGCACCTGGATCGCATGTTCTCTGCCGAGGCGCAGCGCAATGTGCGCACCCTACTTGGGCTGGTCAAGGCGGTTGAGCGGCAGGGGCGTGTGTCTAGCGGCGAACTGGACACCCGCTTGGCGCGCCTGTATGCCGAACCCAGTGCCACGCCCGAGGCCAGTCGGGTGGAGCTGCTCACTGCTCATGGCGCGAAGGGATTGGAGTGGGATGTGGTGATCCTGCCCGGGCTGGGGCGCAAGCCATCGCGCAACGACAATCCACTGTTTGTGGCCAGCGAGGTGCCGCTGCCGGACGGTTCGGTGGCGCCATTGTTGGCCATGCGACCGCCGGTGCGCGCTAGCGACAGCCTGTACCGCTTCGTGTGCGAGGTTGAAAAGATCAAGGATCATCATGAGTTGCAGCGTACGCTTTATGTAGCTTGTACACGCGCACGCAGACAATTGCATTTGCTCGGACATATGTCCGACAAGGGTGAGGCAGAGAAAGGGAGTCCCTTGCGTCTGTTGCTCGATGCCGATCCCGGGTTGTTTGGCGCCACGCTCCATCAGCTTGAGGGCGCCTCGCAAAGGGATGCGCAAACGCCCGCGCCCATCTTGCGCATGGCCACGGTTCCGCCCTTGCCCGCACAGCCGGATGAAGAGCTGACGGATGTACCGGAATATGTGTGGGCCGGTGTGGAGGCCGCGCCGATCGGCAATGCGATGCACCGTGCCTTGCAGTATCTAGGCGAGATCGGTTTCGAGCATTGGGATGAGGATGCCATGCATGTGTTGGATCGGCTGGTCACGCGCAGCCTGCTTGGCAGTGGCTTAAGCGGAGAACTCGCGGATGAGGCGCGCCGCCGTTGCCTGACGGGGTTGGCTCGGGTGCGGGAGAGTTCGCACGCGCGCTGGATATTATCCGCCAGACATCGGGATGCGCGGCAGGAGTGGGCGCTGGGACAATGGAAAAACGGGCGCGCGGTGCAGGGGGTGATCGACCGCAGCTTCATCGACGAGCAAGGTGTGCGCTGGATTATCGATTACAAAACCGCCGAACACGAGGGTGGGGGAGTTGAGACGTTTTTGGCGGAAGAGGAGCAGCGGCATCTGCCACAACTGGCCCGCTATGCCGCGCTGGTGCGCGCCCTCGAGCCGGAACGCGTGTTACGCGTGGCCTTGTATTTCCCGATGCTGGATCGGTTTCGGGAGGTGCGACTGGATGATCAGGCGCCGTTCGTGAAGTGACTGGCCAGGCGTTCCTGTTGCCAGTCTTCAAACGAGTGAAATTCGATGCCCATCGGCATCAGCAGCCCGTTATGCATGTCGTAGATCAGGCCGTGCACGGAAAGCTTTTGACCTCGCTTCCATGCCTCGCGCACGATGGTGCTGCGGCAGATGTTGTACACCTGGGCCGTGACGTTGTATTCGCATAGCCGGCGCGCTTTTTGTTCTTCATCGAGCGCATCGAGCTCGGCGGCATGGCGGTTGTAAATGAAGCGTATCTGGTCCAGCCAGAGATCGATTGGCTGAATGCCGCTGTGCTCGAGCGCGGCCTTGACGCCACCGCAACCATAATGTCCGCAGACAACGATGTCCGGCACGCGCAGTTCATCCACCGCATATTCGAGCACGGCCAGGCAATTCAGATCATTGGTGGCGAAGATATTGGCGATATTGCGGTGCACGAAGATCGAGCCATAGGGTAGCCCGGTCAATTTGTCAGGACCAACTCGCGCGTCCGAGCAGCCGAGCCATAAGAGCCGCGGTTTTTGTTTTTCAGCCATACGCGAGAAAAAGTCCGGGTTGCGTAGACGCTTGGACTCCGCCCAGCTTCGGTTGAAGTTCAAAATATCGCGAATGACACTCATGTTCAGCGCAACAGTGCGGCGATTTCCTCGCGCGTGTACCGGCGCGGCAGGCGCGCGCCCAGTTGGCTGACGATTTGCGCCGCGGCATGGCTGCCCAAGTGTCCCGCCTGCTGCCAGTTCAACCCGTGCGTGATGCCGTACAGCACGCCGGCGGCATACATGTCGCCCGCGCCGGTCGTGTCGATCGCCTGCACGCGCACGCCTTCCACCGGTAACGCTTCACCCTCATGCATGATGATCGAGCCTTTGGCTCCGAGCGTCAGCGCCACATTGGCGCAATGTCGGTGCAAGGCATGTGCGCAGTCGATCGCATCGTTCAGGCCGGTCAGGGCACACGCCTCCTGCTCGTTGCAGAACAACAGGTCCACACTGGTTTCCGCCAATTCGAGGAATATATCGCGGCACATTTCGATCAGAAACGGATCGGAGACGGTGAGCGCGACGCGCACCCCGTGCCGTTTGGCGAGCTCGATCGTTTTCAAAGCCGCCGCGCGGGTTGAGTCACCGGCGAACAGATAGCCCTCGACATAGACATATTGCGCACGCGCGACTTCGTCCTCGCGGATGTCGTCGGCTGTCAGCGTGGCTGAAACCCCGAGGTGGGTGAGCATCGTCCGTTGCGCATCGGGTGTGATCAGCACGATGCACGTGCCGGTGTCGCCATCGCTCGGCGGTACCTCGAGCGCGATGTCTAGCGCGCGCATTTCATCGAGATACCGTTGGCCATGCGCATCCTTGCCGGTCTTGCCCGCATAGGCCGCCTTGCCGCCAAGATCGGCAATGCCGACGATCGTGTTCGCGGCGGAACCGCCGGAACAGTAATGCACGGGATGCCCCGCAAGGGCTGCGAGCAGCGCCCGTTGGCGCTTTGGCTTGGTCAGCGTCATGACGCCTTTTTCGATGCCATGCTCTGCCAGAAAGGCGTCGTCGCATTGCAGTTGCAGATCCATGATCGCGTTGCCCACGCCAAAAACATCATATCTACGCATCGTTGCCACTCCTCGTTTGCCCGGCAACCGTCATGTGTTTGAGCGCGATTGTCGGTACCGCGCTGGTGCCGAACCAGGTAAGATCATTGCCGAGCTCGGCGAGCTCGGCGAACATCGTCGCCAGATTGCCGGCGATGGTGATGCCTTGCACCGGGCGACGGATCTGCCCCTGTTCGATCAGAAAGCCCGCTGCCCCGCGCGAATAGTCGCCGGTGACCGGATTGACGCCGAAGCCGATCAATTCGGTAACCAGCAGGCCACGCTCGATGTCGCCGATGATCGCCTCGGGTGTGCGGTTGCCCGGCTGGCAAATCAGGTTGGACGTGCCGACCGAAATGTCGCCGGTCAGCCCTCGGCGCGCATGGCCCAGGGCCGGGAGATGCAGCCGCTTGGCCGCATAACGGTCGACAAGGAAGGTTCGCAGTTCGCCATGCTCGACCAGCGTGCAGCGCCGACAACGCGTGCCTTCGCCGTCGAACAGGCGGTTGCCTAAACCTTGCGCGTGATCGGGATCGTCGATGATGTGCACCATTTCCGGAAAGATGCGCCGATGCAGGGACTCGGCGAGAAAGGATCGCTGCTGCAAAACCGCTCGACCGTTGATCGCGCCAAGCAAGTGGCCGAGCAGCGACGAGGCCACACGGGGTTCGAACACCACCGGATAACGGCCACTGGCCATTTCTGTCGCGCCCAAGCGTTTGAGCGCCCGTTCGGCAGCCTCCTCGGCCAAGGCTTCAGGCTTGCGCAGGCTTTCTTGGCTGGCTGCCTGATGCCAGGCATGGTCACGCTGCATTGCATCGCCGCTGCCGGCGACCAGCGAAATGCTCAGCGAAACTGACGCGCGCGCATCACCTGCCGCAAAGCCGTCGGAGGCGGCATATCCCGTCCGGGTGGTTCCAAACGCGGCATGCGCGCCCTCGCTATTGGTGATGCGCGAATCGTAGGCCAACGCGTGCGCTTCACAGGCAAGCGCGGCCTCGCGCGCTTGTTCCATCGTCCATGGGTTGTCCGCCAGCGGGTGCCGCGCCCGCCATGCACGCAGCGCATCCGCACTAGGATGCTCCGCTCCGACAGGGGGGATGGCATCGGGGTCGGGCTCGGAAATACGCGCCATGGCCAAGGTCTGTTCGGCCAGCGTGCGCAGACCGGCCTCGGAGAGATCTGAGGTGGAGGCGGTGGCGAAGGCCGGGCCATGCCGGGTTTCGACAAACACCCGCAGGCCAACCCCGTGTTGGCGTTGCTGTTCGATGGCTTCGATCCGGCCCTTGCGCGCGGTGACGTTCGTTTCCTGGTCGTCGATGGAGACCGCATCCGCCGCGTCGGCACCCAGGCGCATCGCCAGTTCCACCGCCATGATCGCATGTTCTTTTGGCGTGTGCATCATGCGCCTCCCACTTCGGTGCCGCCGACGATCAGCTCGTCCACGCGCACGGTGGGCAAGCCGACGCCGACCGGCACGCTTTGGCCTGCCTTGCCGCACGTGCCGACCCCCGGATCGAGCGCGAGATCGTTGCCGATCATCGAGATTTTACGCAGCACCTCGTGCCCGGACCCGATCAGGGTTGCGCCCTTGACCGGATATTGAATGCGCCCTTGTTCGACATAATAGGCCTCGGAGGTCGTGAACACGAATTTGCCGGAGGTGATGTCCACCTGGCCGCCACCGAAATTCACCGCATAGATGCCACGCTGCAAGCTTTGTACGATGGCCTCCGGCGACTCACTGCCGGCGAGCATGAAGGTATTGGTCATGCGCGGCAGCACTGGATGCGCATAGGATTCGCGTCGACCGTTGCCGGTTGGTTGCATGCCCAACAGGCGCGCGTTTTGCCGGTCCAAGAGATAGCCGATCAGAATGCCATCCTCGATCAACACGGTACGCCCGGTCGGCGTGCCCTCGTCGTCGATGGTGAGCGAGCCGCGGCGGCCAGGAATCGCGCCGTCGTCCACCACAGTGACCCCCGGTGCCGCAATCCGCTCGCCGATACGTCTGGCGAAGACCGACGTTCCTTTGCGGTTGAAATCGCCCTCCAAGCCATGACCAACGGCTTCATGCAGCAGAATGCCCGGCCAGCCCGGACCCAGCACTACCGGCATCGTGCCGGCGGGCGCCTCGCGCGCTTCCAGGTTCAGCAGGGCCAGCCGCACCGCTTCACGCGTAAAGCGTTCGGCCGCGCCCGTATCGAGCAACTGCTTGAGGGTCTGACGACCACCGCCCCCAAAACTGCCCGTTTCGCGCCGCCCATCCTGCTCCACCACCACGCTGACATTCAATCGCACGAGCGGGCGCACATCATGCAGCAGGGCGCCATCCATGCGCGCGATGAATACCTCGGAGTGGGAGACGTTCAGGCTGGCGAACACCTGGCATACGCGCGTATCGAGGCCGCGCGCAAGCGTGTCGATGGCGGCCAGACATGCGCGGCGCGCGCCAAAATCCATATCGAGCGCGGGATGTTCGGCCGGATACAAGGTCGCCTTCGTCTTGTGCGCATGCAAACGGGCGATTTGCGGATGGTTGGAATCGTCGACGATGGCGCGGGCGGCTCTGGCGGTGTCCATCAGTGCGGCCGTATCCAGGCTGTCGGTACACGCATGGCCGGAAGCCTCGCCGCGTACGACCCTGGCCGCCAAGCCCTGATGAGTGCTCGCCGCGACGTGTTTGACGCGTCCTTCTTCCAGCGCCAGCGATTCGGAACACATGCGCTGCAGATAGATGTCTCCATCATCCGCAGCAGCGGGAAGCATCCGATCGAGCATGCGCTGCAATATGGATGCATCGACGGGCAAAGGGGGGAGAGGACTCATGCGCGCAAATCTTCACGGCTGTTGCGGTGCGTCAAGCCTTGCACGCTGCTGATACGGCCATCGGGATTTTTGTCGGTGAATTGCGGTATGTGAGAAGGCCGAGATGGCGGCATTGCGAATCGCTTGGGCCTGTTCGCGGCAACCACATCAAGAAGGGCATGGTCTGGAGCCCAAACCATGGCCTCACTGCGTTTACGGTTCCGCTGTTCGATCAGTTCATGCGTCGCATCATGCCCGGTGAGGATTGGAAGGTGGCTTGAACAAGGGGTGCCAGTGGCACTGGGCATGATCCCGAGCTAAGATCGGCGCATGCGTGGATTTCTGCAGGGAATCGCAGCGTTTGTGCTCGGCTTGCGCGATTTGCTCATGCGGGCGGAGCTGCGGCGGGTTTTGTGGCGCATGCTGGGTGTGCTGTTTGCCGTGATGCTGCTCGTGTCGGTGGGCGCGTTCTGGCTGGCCGATGCGCTGATGGCCCAGTTTGTTCCGAGCGGAGATGCTTGGTACGTGCCCGTTCTCGAGTGGCTGGTGTGGCTTTTTTCCTTGCTTGCCTCAATTGTCGCCGGTGTGGTGTCGTACATGACCCTCGCGTCGGTGATTGCGGCGAGCTGGCTGGATGCGTTGTGCGCCCGGATCGATCGTGACACCGAGGCGCAGACGCCCTGGTGGCGGCAGACGATGAACAGCATGGCCAGCATCGCGATGCCGCTGCTGCATTTCCTTCCCTTTGCTGCGGTTTCCGCCGTGGCGTTGCTGATTCCGCTTGCCGGTTCGGTCATCGCCAGTGTGCTGTGGGGGTATGCGGGCGTGCGTTTGTTGGCCTTTGAGGTCATGGATGTGCCGGCCTCGCGGCGCGGTCTGCGCTGGCGGGAGCGTCGGCGGGAATGGCGCGCGCATCGAGCCTTCTATCTTGGGCTATGCGGCACGGCCTCGCTCGCACTGCTGCTGCCGGTCGTCAATTTGCTGGTTTTGCCCGCCTGTGTGGTGGGGCTGGCCCGGCATTGGTCGCTTATGGACGAATCAGCACCGTCTCGCCCACCCGCACCCGATCGAATAACTCCATGATGTCCCAATTGCGCATGCGAATGCAGCCATGAGAGACGGGCTGGCCGATCAATGATTCTTCGTTGGTGCCATGGATATAGATGAAACGCGCGCGCGTATCGCAGGCGCCACGCCGGTTGACGCCGGTCTGGCAACCTTCCAGCCAGAGAATGCGGCTGAGAATCCAGTCCCGGCTCACTCCATCGTCGAGATCATCGAACAATCCAATGGGCTGCCTTGCGCGAAATACTGTCCACGGTGGAAGGCCCGCGCCGATTTTGGCGTAAATGCGGTGTCTGCCGAGTGGGGTCATCAGGCTGTTTCGACGATTGCCGGCACCTGCCCGCGCGGTGGACACGGGGTAGCATCGACGCACGCCGCGATAACGGTGGATCAGGCGCTGTTCGCTTACTGAAACCACGATCATTGGCTTTGGCCGCCACGGTTTTTGCGATACAGCTCGGTGAGCTGATGGCGATTATGGATGCCGAGCCTGCGGAAGATGTTGTAGAGGTGGTTGCTGACCGTTTTGGGCGATAGCGCCAGTCGATCAGCGATGAGCTTGTTGCTTTCGCCCGCGGCGACAAGACGCACGATGCGCTGCTGGGTGGGGGTGAGGCGGTCGAATTGATCCGGCCTGCGCGCATGCACTTGCAGCAATTGTCCATGCGGTTTCGCCCAGAGCACCAATTGCGAAAAAAATTCCGGTGTCTCGCGGTTGAGCATGGCGCTGGCATCGAGCGGCAGGAACGGCCCTCTCCAGTCGGGCCACTGGCGACGCATCAAAGGCGCAAAGCCGGGTTCCGCCTCCATGACCAGGCTGCGCCGATCGCAAATCGCGATGGCATGATGCATGGGCATGTCGCGCTTCTGCAGGCCGATGAACAGGTTCAGATTGCGCGCATCGACCAGCAAGGGCACCAGCATCTCCTGCAAGTGTCGATCCCGCGTACTGAAGTTATGCGCGGGATCGCGGCGATAGAGGGAGATGATCGAATACAATGAGATGGCTTCGTCGTAATGGCTGGTGGATTGCAGTTGCTCAAGCCCGTAGATGCGACAGTAGTCGCGATAGAATGCCGATTGCTCGAACTGTTCGCGGGTGACGATGTCGTAAATGTTCCAGGTGGGTTGCTTGCGTCTGGTGGCAATCAGGCGGGCGAGCAGAACGTCCTGCGGCTGAATATGCCGGTAATGCGCGATCATCGCGGTGGGCAGGTTGAACAGGTGCATGTCATGCGTATGCGGCACCTCGTCCTGCATCGTGCCGGTTGCCCATAATGCCGAATCGAAGGAAACCAATTCCCGTAGCCGTGCGAGGGCTTCATCCTGAAAGCGGGTGATGGGCGTGGTGCGTGCCAGACGCATCAAGTCCCGAGCCAGGGTGGAGATTGCATGCATGTTTATCGCTCCTTGAACCGACGGTTTGGATGGTATTGACGGGGGGGGGACATGTCAATGAAAAGATGGGTAAAATTACCCATGTTCTTTGCGGTCGGCTCAGGTATGGTTCGGCCCGCATGCATCCAGCACAGGGTGCGTGCCCATCGTTGACGACCGCCATTCGGGTGCGAAGGATGCACCCGAATTGCGGTAGCGTGCCCGAAGGTCTGTTTCATTTCTGATGTTTGATTCCATTCTTGTCGTATGTGTCGGCAATATCTGTCGCAGCCCGATGGCCGAGGCCTTGCTCAAGGCGCGAGCGCCCGCAAAGGTGCGCGTTTCGTCGGCTGGCATCGGGGCGCTGGTGGGCAGCCCCGCCGAC
>RFFT01000034.1 GCA_003696795.1 Zetaproteobacteria bacterium
AGGCGGCGAACCAGGCCGGCGGTCAGGTAGGTTTTGCCGGCATCGGTGTCCGTGGCGGTGATGAAAATGGTGCGGCGCATCAGGTGGCCCGGATCGGAATCACCCGGTCGTTCATGAAGCCGGGGTCGCTCTTGTACCAGGCTTGCGCATAGAGCGCCTCGAAGGTGGCCCGAACGCGCCCGTCCGGGGTGCTGTGATGTCGGGCGTAATGATGTTCCAGGTCGCGGATCAGGCGGCGGCCATACAGTCCGCCCCGGCGCTTGTCGATGGCCGAGGCGGAAGCGCCGAGGCTCTTGAGTTCGCGCAACAGCGCGCGTGTGTCCGGGTAGGTCAGGGTGAACAGATCGGCGTCGGTGACCGGCAATTCGACGGGCAGCGCGGCCAGCGCATCACCCAGCTCCATGATGTCCGCAAACGGCAACACGCCGCGGTGGTTGGGGGCGACAGTGGCCAGGCTCTGGCGCAGCTCGCTCAATGTTCGCCGGCCAAAGGTGGAGAACAGCATCAGCCCGCCGGGCGCAAGCACGCGGCGCATTTCGCGCATCATGCGCATGGGTTCGGGCACCCATTGCATGACCAGGTTCGAGCATACGAGATCGCACGTTTCGTTGCCCAGCGGCAGGGCGCAGGCATCGGCGGTGACAAAGCGCGTGCGGCCCTGCCAGGGAAGACGGCGGGCGCTTGCCTGCTTGGCCGTGCGGGTCATCGCATGCGATAAATCCAGGGCGATGATTTCTGCCCGACGGAAGCGGGCGCGCAACAGGCGGGTGAGGAATCCCGTGCCGCAGCCGATGTCGAGAATGCGCCGGGGGCGAATCTTGGCGAATTCCATGTGCGCGATCAGTCGGTTCCCGATTTCGCGCTGCAGCGCGGCATGCTGGTCGTAGCTTGCGCTGGCCAGGCTGAATGCGCGTTGCACGCGCGTACGGTTTACAGGTTTTGACACCATTCCTCCAGAATCCGGTTGAAGTGTTCCGCATGGGTCAGAAAGGGGGCATGGCCTGCCGGGGCGAAAACATGCAGTTCAGCGCGGGGTAGATGCCCGGCCAGGTAATGCGCGGCGGCGACGGGCACGATGGCGTCCTGCTCGCCATGCAGCAGGAGCACCGGGCATTGGATGCGCGCCAGCTCCGCTCGCAGATCCGTGGTGCGCAATAGCTCCAGTCCCTCACGCAATGCGGCGGGGGTTGGCGGGTGGCGTTTGTCGATCGCTTGCCGCGCCAGGTTCCGGTATTGCTGCCTGCCGATGTGTTCTCCATGCAGCATCAACGCGAAGAATCTACCGAACAGGGCGGCATCCGCCGCGCGCGCGGCTTCGGCGAACGCATCGAACGTTGCCCGCGGGCAGCCATGCGGCCAGTCGGCGCGTTGGCGGAAGCATGGCGTGCCGGCCACCAGCGCCAGCGCGCGTATCCGGTCGGGGTGGGCAATGGCATGACGCATGGCCAATAGCGCGCCCAGCGACCAGCCGACGAGCACATAGGCCGGCTTACGCACCGGCAGCTGTGTGGTCCAGGTGTGCAACGGTTGCGCGTCCGCTTGGCCATGGCCGGGCAGGTCAATGAAGCGGGCATGCGGAAAGTGTTCGTATTGCATCCACCATATCTTGCGCGACTGTCCCCAGCCATGAATGAACACCAGCGGGTTCATGCCTGCAGGATTATTTTTAGCCGCGCCGCCAGCGCCTCGATCTGCGCCGGGGTGTGCAGGGCGGAGAGGGTGATGCGAAGCCTGGCGGTGCCGCTCGGCACCGTGGGCGGTCGAATGGCCGGCACATAAAAGCCGCTGGCGCGCAGCTTGCTGGCGATGCGCAACGCGCGTTCGTTGTCGCCCACCATGAGCGGCTGAATCGCGGTGCTTGATGGCGCCAGGGGCAGATCGTGTGCCAAGGCGCGAAAACGGGCGATATTGCGCTGCAGATGCCGGGTGCGCACTCCCTTGCGGACGCGCCGCAGCGCCTCGATCATGGCGTCGGCCAGCGCCGGGGGCAGCGCGGTGGAATAGATCATCGTGCGCAGGCGCTGGCGCAATCCCTCGATCAGCGCATGGGTGCCGAGGATAAAGGCGCCGTAGCCGCCGAAGGCCTTGCCGAAGGTGCCCACCTCGATCAAGCGCGGATGTCCGGCCTGCCGCTGCATGGCGGTCAACCCGCGCGGGTCGGGCAGGGTGCCGATGCCGTGTGCATCGTCGATGAGCAACAGCGCGTCGTATTGCTCGGCAAGGCGTATCAGGCCGCGGATATCGGCACAGTCGCCATCCATGCTGAACACCCCGTCGGAAACGATGATGCGTCGGCCCGGTGGATCGTGGGCCAATTGCTTGGCGAGCATGTGCAGGTCCCGGTGCGCGTAGCGCCGAAGGCGCGCCCCGGACAGACGCGCGCCGTCGAGCAGCGATGCGTGGTTGAGGCGATCGGCATAAATGCGGCAATGGCGGTCGGCCAGGCAGCTCAGCAGCCCGATATTGGCCAGCATGCCGCTGCCGACCAACAGGCAGTCTTCGTATCCCTTCCATTCGGCCAATGCCCGTTCGAGGTGATGGAAGGCCAGGTCGTCGCCGCTGACCAGGCGGGAAGCGCCGCTGCCCAGACCGTGGGTCAGGATGGCTTCCGCAGCCGCGCGCCGCACCCCCTTGCAGACCGCGAGCCCCAGGTAATCGTTGCTGGCGAAGTTAAGCAGGCGGCGCTGTCGCCAGACAAGCCAACTGCCGTCACGCCGGCTGGCGGCGAAGGCGCGCCTGAGCGCATCGGGGGTGGGGGCAAACCAGTTGCGGCTGTCCGGCATGTCGGGCATGCTGGACGCCATGCCACGACTGTCAACTTTGGGGCGCGCCATGGTTGACCGCTTGCGCTTGCTGCTGTTTCCGCCGGCCTGCGTGTTTTGCCATGCGCCATTGGCGCATCGCGGGGGCTGTTGCGCGGCCTGCCATGCGCGCATTACGGTTTGGCCGGCGACGCATTGCCGTGTATGCGGAACACCCTTGCCCGCTTCGTTGGCGCCGGGGCCATGCGGCGCCTGCCTGCGTCGCATGCCCCCTTTTCAACGCAGCGAAAGCCTGTTCATGTATCGCGGGACGGTGCGGGATGCGCTGTTGGCATGGAAACTGCGGGGGCGCGATGCGCCGGTGCGTTGGCTGCTGGAGACCGGACGCATGTGCATCGAGCGAACGCTGGCGCCGGGGGACTTGTTGCTCCCGGTGCCGATGCCGCTGTCCCGCATGCGGCGGCGCGGCCAGCATCACGCGGCCGATCTCGCCCGCTGGCTGGCGGAGATCAGCGGCGCGCGCTGGGATTGGCGCATCCTGCGGCGCCAGGGTGCGCAGCAGCGGCAGTCGTCGCTGTCCGGCGGTGCGCGCTGGCGCAATATGCGTAAGGCTTTCGCGTTGGACGCGACCTATCTGGACAAGGGGCTCGCCGGGGTGCGCAGGCTTTGGATCGTCGATGACATCCGCACCACCGGCGCCACCTTGTATTATGCGGCGCGAAGCCTGCGCGGGCTGCGCATGCCGGTTGGTGTCTGGACATTGGCGAGAACGCACAAGGAGTGACGGAATGAAGGCGCAAATCGAAATCTACACGGGCGCATACTGCCCCTACTGCCAGCGGGCGAAGGCATTGCTTCGCGAGCGAGGTCTGGCGTTTGTCGAATATGACGTGCAGCGCGAGCCGGCGCGGCGCGAAGAGATGTTGCAGCGTGCGCATGGCGCGCGAACGATCCCCCAGATTTTCATCAACGGGCGTCATGTCGGCGGTTGTGACGATTTGTATGCGTTGGATCGCGCCGGCAAGCTGGAGGAGTGGTTGCGCTCAGCCTAGGTGCGCAAGCCGGCTGGCCAGGCGCATCCAGGCCGCATAATCCAGCTGCTCCGGGCGCGCGCTCGGCTCGATGGCGAGTTGGCGCCACGTTTCGGCGTCGAGCACGCCGCGGAAGTTGTTGGCAATGGTCTTTCGTCGGTGGCGGAAACCCATGCGCACGGCCTGTTGCAGCGCCTGGAACGAGCAGGCGCGGGCTTGATGGTGCGGGGTGAGCAGGACGACGGCGGAGTGCACTTTGGGCGGAGGGGAAAAGGCGCCGGGGGGCAGGCGAAACAAGAGTCTTGGCGTATAGTGGTGACGTACCAGCACGGACAGGCTTCCGTATGGCTTGCTGCCGGCGGCGGCACAGATGCGCTCGGCCACTTCGCGCTGGTACATCAGGATCATTCCGCCCGTCAACGCAATGCCGGCGAGGCGCGCGGTCAGGGGGCCGCTGATGTTGTAAGGCAGGTTGCCGACAATCCAATCGGGCTGAAAGCGCGCGACGGCATCGTCCAGGCATTGTAGTACATCGCCGTGCACAAGGGTGATCTCGGGATGGGCATGCCAGATCGCGGCGAAGCGGTCGTCCTTTTCGATGATGGCCAGCGGCTGGCCGCGGCGCAGCATGGGCAACGTCAAGGCGCCGGGGCCGGGGCCGATTTCGAGGGTGCGCGCCTGCCGCGGCAGCAGCGACAGGATCCGCGCGATCGCCCGGCGGTCGCGCAGAAAGTGTTGGCCTAGCGCCTTGTTGGCGGAAGGATGCATGGGGCAAGCCTAGGCGACTTTGCCGCGAACATCATCCGGCAGATGTTTCTTGCCTTTGATGGTTTTTTTTCTACACTTCCGCACCCATTTGCGATGGATTCGGCAAGGAGGTCGGGATGAGCGGCGCGGAGCGGCGGTGCCTGGTGGCGGGCAACTGGAAGATGAATGGCCTGTTGGAAGACGCCATGGCCTATGTCGCCGAATTGGGCGAGAATCCGGCGCCGGAGCATGTCGAGGTGGCCATCATGCCGCCCTTTACCTTGCTGCATCCGATGAGCGGGCCCTTGAGTGAGAAGGGTGTCCGTCTTGGCGCGCAGAGCGTGTATTTCGAGCAGAAGGGGGCGTTCACCGGCTCGATCTCGCCGCTGATGTTGCGCGATGCGGGATGCCATTACGTGATTCTCGGTCATTCCGAGCGGCGCGACATCATTCACGAGGACAACGCGCTGATCCGCAAGAAGATGCTGGCCGCCTGGCAGGCGGGCCTGGAGCCGATCCTGTGCATTGGAGAGCATCTCGAGGAGCGTGAGGCGGGCAAAACGAACGATGTGCTGCGCGAGCAATTGGCGATCCTCGAGGGCGTTGCCGAGAACAAACCGCTGACCGTGGCCTATGAACCGGTCTGGGCGATCGGTACCGGCAGGACGGCCACCCCGGAGCAGGTGGTGGAAACCCATGCCTTCGTGCATGAGGAGCTTGCGCGGCTGGGCTGCGACTGTCGGGTGCTGTATGGCGGCAGTGTCAAGCCGGACAACGCTGAGGCGTTGCTTGCCTGTCCGGGCGTGGAAGGCGCCTTGGTCGGTGGCGCCAGCCTGCAGGCGGATTCGTTTATGCGCATTATCGAAGCGGCCGCGCGGGCGGCGGGCTGAGGAGTAGGGGTTTATGACGACGGTTCTGGTGATCGTGCATGTGCTGGTCGCGCTGCTGTTGATTGGCGTGGTGCTGATTCAGAAGGGACAAGGCGCGGAAATGGGCGTATCCTTCGGCGGCGGCGGTGCGCAGACGTTGTTTGGCAGCCGCGGCTCCGGGTCGTTTCTGGGCAAGCTGACGGGAGGTCTGGCGGCAATGTTCATGCTGACCAGCCTGTCGCTGGCCTTCTTTTCGCAGCAGCAGGCGGGCTCGGTGGTTGAGCGCGCGGTGGCGGATCATGGCACGACGGCTGCGCCGGCGCGGCAGAAGGCGGCCGGAGAGGCGGGAATCGATCCGTCGAAGCTGAAAGATCAAGCGCCGGAGGATGCGTTGCCGCCGGCCGAATAAGTTTGCGGCGCATTGATGCGTCGCGGATGCCGAAGTGGTGGAATTGGTAGACACGCCATCTTGAGGGGGTGGTGGGCTTTGCCCGTGCTGGTTCGACTCCAGTCTTCGGCACCATATGGAAAGGTCCGCAAGTGCAATGCTTGCGGGCCTTTTTTATTTGATGTAACTTGGCCTCTCGCAGCGAGATGAGGCATGCGCGATCGTTCCTGGAAAGCCTGGGCGTTGCTGATGGCCGTGGCCGTGGCCGTGGCCGTGGCCGTGGCCGTGGCCGTGGCCGTGGCTCTGGGTGCGTTGCGCGACCATCGTCTTGCCGAGGTGCGGGCGCAACTGAGCAGCGCCAACCAAGCGGTGCAAAGCTTTCTGCATCGCGATCGGTTGCGCCTGAGCGACGCCACGGCCCGCTTGTTGCGCGATCCGCTCGTGCGTGATGCGCTGACCCGGTTGCTCGCCAACGCGTCGTCCGTTGACCGCTTTGATGCGCGCCATGATCTTGCGCGCGCTGTATTTGCCGATCATTTCGCGGGATTCTATCTGCTCGATGCCGCTGGTCGCGTGCGTTTTTCGATGCGGGATGCCGATGCCGGGGCCCGCTCGCCGGGCGAAGTCTCCCGCGCGCTCAAGCGCCTTGAGATGGGCGATCCGTTCGTGTTGAGCCATCCCTTTTTCTGGCGGGATCAATTGCATATGTGGGGCATACGTGCCATGCGCGATGCAACGGGGCGGATCATCGGCTATTTTGCGTTGGCGCTAGGGGAAACGCAGGTCCGTTCTCTGGTGCGGCCGGTTGGCAGGATCGGACGCACGGGCGAGAGTTATCTGGTGGACAGTCGCGGGTTGATGTTGTCCGCCTCGCGTTTTGAGGCGGAGCTTCGCACGCGCGGTTTGCTGGGCGCGGGCCAGCGTAGCGTGCTGCGCGTGCGGGTGGCCGAGCCCGGCGTGGGGGACAAGGGGCAATGGCCGTTGACCCTGGCGGTGCGCGAGGCGTTGCGCACCCATCGCGCGGGGGTGAGCCTGACGGGCTATCGCAACTACCTGGGCGTGCCGGTGTTCGGCGCCTGGCGCTGGGATGACGTGTTGCAGGCGGCCGTGATTACCGAGATCAGCCAGCAAGAGGCGATGGTTGCCTATGCAAAGGCGCGCAACATCGTGTTGCTGATGCTGTTCGTGGTGATGGTCGGCGGGCTGCTGGTCACCCTGGGCTATGGCCGCATGCGCGCGCGCGCCGAGCGTGCGGCCAACCGGCTGCGCAACATGCTGATCGATTCCACCGCCGAGGCGATCTATGGCGTCGATCTTGACGGGCGCTGCACTTTCGTGAATCGCGCGTTCACCAACATGCTCGGCTTCGAGGAGCATGAGGTGCTGGGCAAGATGGTGCACGGCTTGATCCACCATTCCCATCCGGACGGTAGCCCCTATCCGATCGAGGAATGCAATATCTACCGCGCGCACCGCGAGCGTACGCGCGTGCATCGCGACGATGAGTCGTTCTGGCGCAAGGATGGCGGCGAGGTCAAGGTGGAGTACTGGTCCCATCCGCTGTTCGAGGGGAATAAGGTGGTGGGCAGCGTGGTCACCTTCTGGGACATCACCGATAAACGGCGCGCCGAAGCCGAGCGCGCGCGACTCGAGCGACAAATGCAGCACGCGCAACGGCTGGAGAGTCTCGGGGTGCTGGCCGGCGGCATCGCGCACGACTTCAACAACCTGTTGGCGGCGATTCTCGGCAATGCCACGTTGGTGCGTCAGTTCCTGATGAAGGATCCTCTCAAGGCGAAGGAGCGGGTGGACCGGATCATTCAGGCGGTGGACAAGGCAGCGGTGTTGTGCCGGCAGATGCTGGCCTATTCGGGGAAGGGCAAGTTCATCGTGAAGGCCATCGATTTGTCGCGCATGGTCGATGAGATGACCCATCTGCTGGAAGTATCCATCGACAAGTCGATTGTGCTGCGCTATCACTTGGCGCCGAATCTTCCCGCGGTGCAGGCCGACGAGGCGCAGTTGCAGCAGGTGGTGATGAATCTGGTCACCAACGCGAACGAGGCGATTGGCGGCAAGAGCGGCGTGATTGCGATCACCACCGGCCTGATGCAGGCGGATGCGGAATACCTGGCGGGCTGTTATGCGGCGGAGGGAGTCAAACCGGGGCGCTATGCCTATGTCGAGGTCAGCGATACCGGTTGCGGCATGGACCGGGCGACGATCGATCGCATCTTCGATCCGTTTTTCACCACCAAGCAAACCGGCAGGGGGTTGGGCATGAGTGCCGTGCTGGGCATCGTGCGCGGCCATCATGGCGCCTTGCGGGTGTATTCCGAGCCAGGCCGGGGAACCACGTTCAAGTTTTTGTTGCCGGTGGACGAATCGCTTGCTCCCGAGCAGGTGCGCGAGGCCAGGCGCGAGCTGGCCCGCTTTGATGGCGGGCTGGTGCTGGTTGTCGATGACGAGGAAACGGTGCGCGAAATGGCCTGCATGATGCTTGAGGACATGGGGTTTGAAACGATCGCCGCGGCGGATGGCCAGCAGGCGCTGGACATGTACCGCAAACATCGCAAGCGGATCCGGCTGGTGTTGACCGATTTGACCATGCCGCATGTGGACGGGCGCGAATTGTTCATGCGCCTCAGGCGCCTCGATCCGGACTGTCGGATCATCCTGACCAGCGGCTACAACTCACAGGATGCGATTCAGCAGTTCGCCGGCAAGGGACTGGCGGGTTTCGTGCAGAAACCGTTTACCGCCGAGGCGCTGCATGCCGCGGTGGCCAAGGTGCTGGGAGGTGGGCAATGAAGCGCGCGTTGCTGTTGCTTTGCCTGCTGCTGCCGGTTGCCAGCTGGGCGGAAACCGTGCAACTGGCCGGTTCAACCACCTGCCTCAAAATCGTGCGTGCAGCGGTCGAGGAATACGCGCATCTCCATGCCGGAACCACATTCGCCTTGTCCGGCGGGGGATCGAGTGCGGGGATTGCGCGCGTGCTGGAGGGACGCACCCATCTCGGGATGAGCAGTTGTGAGCCGACGCGCGAGGAGCGGCAGCGGTTGCTGGCTGCGCACGTGCGGATTCTGCCCATCGCGCGGGATGCCGTGGTGCCGGTGGTTTCGCGCGCGGTGTTCGAGGGTGGCGTGCGGCACATTCGCCGCGCCGAGTTGGCGGACATCTATGCCGGCAGGTTGCGCAACTGGCGTGCGTTGGGCGGGCCGGACCGTGCGATTCTGGTTGTCGGCAAGAACGCCTATCATGGCACGCAGCGCGTGTTCATGCGTTATCTTGGGCTCGATCGCGTGCCGGAGCGCTGGTTGATCGAGCTGGATGACGACCGTGACCTTCTGCGTTTGCTGCGCGCCAGCGATCAAGCCATCGGTTATGTCGGTATCGGCTATCTCGACGACAGCGTGCGTGCGCTTGCGTTGCAGCTGGAGGAAGGGGTGGTTGCCCCCACGCCGGACAATATTCGCGCCGGGCGCTATCCCTTGGCCCGCACGCTGTATCTGCTGGTGGCTCCTGGCGCGCCGCACGAGGCGCGCGCGTTCGCCGATTTTCTGCGCGCTCCCGCGGGGCAGGCGATTGTACGCAAGACGGGTTTTGTGCCGTTGGCGCAATAAAGGCTTGGCAAGTAGTGCGCATGCCGTAGAGTGGCTGCGTTGAGTGATGAGTGCGGCGAGGCCGCTGTTTGGTTTTCCGATGTTTCCTGGAAGGGCAGTGTTCCCGGTTCACTGATTGCTTCAATGTCAATGATTGAAGATAGAGGTTTTTTCTTAAGATGAATATTTATGTTGGTAATATTTCCTTCCGCGCGACGGAAGAGGATTTGATGGATTTGTTCGGCGAATTCGGTGAGGTGGCGTCGGCCAAGGTGATCACCGATCGCGAGACGGGGCGCAGCCGCGGCTTTGCCTTTGTGGACATGATCAATGATGACGAGGGCCAGGCGGCGATCAATGCCTTGAATGGCCAGGAGCATCAGGGGCGCAACTTGACGGTCAACGAGGCCCGTCCGCGTCAACCGCGCTACTAAGCCACAACGCGCTATGCGCTGAAAACCGCCCCGGTTAACATCGGGGCGGTTTTTTTTTATTGCGGGGGGCGAAATGGAGGTGCTTTGCGTCGGGCATGCCTCGTTCGATGTGACCATGCGGGTGACCAGACATCCAGCGGCGGACGAGAAGATGCAAGCGGAGGCATTGCAGTTGGCCGGCGGCGGGCCTGCCGCGAACGCGGCGGTGCAGGTTGCGCGGTTGGGCGGAAGCGCGGGCTTTGCCGGTCGGTTGGGGCGGGATGTGTTCGGCGAGCTGCACCTGCGCGAATTGATGGCGGAAGGGGTGGATGTGCGCGGTGTGGTGCGTCGCGGCGGCACCCCGTTGTCCGAGATTCTGGCCAAGCCGGATGGCACGCGCTCGGTGATCAATTACCATGATGGCTGTGTCTTAGCGTCGGACGCGCTTGATTTGCGAGGGGTACGTCCGCAAGTGCTGCTGTTCGATGGCCATGAACCTCGGTTGTCGGCCAGGTTGTGCGCCTGGGCGCGGCAGGAGGGGATTCCCACCGTGCTCGATGCGGGATCGCTGCGCGAGGGAACGCGCATGCTGGCCGGCAGGGTTGATCATTTGGTCGCCTCGGAACGTTTCGCGCGCGAGTTCACCGCGCGCGTCTCCCGCGACGAAATGTTGGCGCGATTGGCGGAGGTGGCGCCGCATGTGGTGATCACCCTGGGCGCGGATGGTTTGTTGTGGTCGTTTCCGCAGGGAGCTGGGCGATTGCCAGCCTTTGCGGTCACGGCGGTGGACAGCACTGGCGCGGGCGATGCGTTTCATGGCGCTTACGCATTGGCGTTGGCGCGTGGCATGCGCGATCTGGAACGTTTGCGCTGGGCGAGCGCGGCGGGCGCGCTGGCCTGCACCCGGCTCGGGGCGCGCGCGGCGTTGCCCGATCATGAGGCGGTTGCGCGCCTGTTGGCGGAACAGGATGCGATGGAGTAAGCTTCAGGTATGCAGAAGATTCTGGTAAGTGCCTGTTTGCTCGGCGAAAAGGTGCGTTATGACGGAGCCGACTGCGCGCAGCAAGGGCTGTTGCAAAAGTGGCAGCGGGAAGGTCGCGTGGTGCCCTATTGTCCGGAGGTCTCCGGTGGTCTGGAAGTTCCCCGGCCGCCGGCGGAGATCGAGGGGGGTGATGCGGAGGGCGTGTTGCGCGGGGAGCGACGGGTGTTGCGGCACGACGGGAAGGATGTGACACATGCGTTCATCGCGGGTGCCGAGCGCGCGTTGGCGGATTGTTGGCGGCACCAGATCAAGATCGCGATCCTGAAGGAGGGTAGTCCATCCTGCGGGGTGTGTGAGGTGCGCGATGGTTCGTTCAGTGGTAGGCGCGTCAATGGCCAGGGGGTGACCGCCAGGTTGCTCGCGCGGCACGGCATTTCCGTGTTTCACGAAGGTCAGATCGAGCAGGCGGCAAAGCGTTTGGCCGAGTTGGACGCCTCGATGGAGGATACCCCTTCTCCGTGAACGATGTGCGCTGGCGCACGGAAAGGATACGCTGGCGTGGCAATCTTGCATGGTTTCATGGAGGTGGCATGGCCAGTTTCAACACGCATATCGCGGTGGCCGGGTTGGCGGCCGGTGCCGGCGGAGCGATCGCGTGGTCGGCGGGCATGGTAGATGTTTACCAGGCCGGCTGGCTGGTCGCGCTGGGCACGGTTGCCGGCGTTCTTCCCGATGTCGATTCGGACCACTCGCGCTCGTTGCGGCTTGTCTTTACCTTGTTGTCGGTGGCGTTGCTGGGGCTGTTGATGGTGGTTGCGCCCGCCACGGCGGGTTGGCGTGCGCGATTGGCGCTCGCTGCGGCGCTGCTGCTTGCCATGCGCTATCTGGTTTACCCCGCGTTCGCGCGGTTGACCGTGCACCGTGGGTTGTTTCACTCCGTACCGGCGGCGATGCTGACGGGGTTGTTTGCCTTTGTCCTGATGCGCGCTTGCTTCGATTGGCGGATCCAACCCAGTCGGCTGGCCGGGTTGTTCGTGGCCGGAGGTTATCTGGTGCATTTGCTGCTTGACGAATGCTACAGCGTCAATCTCGCCGGACATCGCCTCAAGGCCTCGTTCGGCAGCGCCATGACGCTGTTCAGCCTGCGTGAATGGCGGGGTTATGTGTTGCTGTATCTGGCGGTGTTGGCTGGTTTCTGGCTGATGCCGCGCCTTGCCGGCTGGGTGTAATGCGCGTCAATACATGACACCGCGGGCGGGTACGGGTTAGCCTGCCGCATGCCTAAGATTCTGTTTCATTTTGGTGAGTTGTCCCTGAAGGGGAAGAACCGTTCGGAATTTGAACGGCGCATGGCGCGCAATATCCGCCAGGTGCTGCGTCCTGTGCTGGTGTCCGGAGGCTTCCATCGCGAGCATGGCCGCATGCTTGCCGAGGTGCGCGAGCTTTCCGATGCGCTGCTTGCCTGGTTGGCTTTGATTCCCGGGATTCGCAATTTTTCCATTGTGCACGAGGCACCACTTGAACTGAGCGAGATTCAGCGGGTGGCGGCGGAGGCCGTGCTGGCGGATCATGGAGCGGATGTCGCCGGACGCCCGTTCCGGGTGACCGCGCGGCGCGGCAACAAGGCCTTCGCATTGACCAGTCCGGAGCTGAATTTCGAGGTGGGTGGTTATCTCAAGGCCCGGCTGGGACTCAAGGTGTGCCTGGATGCGCCCGAGATCGAGGTGCATGTCGAAATCGGCAAGCGGTCGGCATATATCTACACCCGCAAGATTGCGGGCATCGGTGGCTTGCCGGTGGGCAGTTCGGGGCATGGGATGGTGTTGTTCTCTGGCGGCATCGATTCGCCGGTGGCGGCTTATGCGATGATGAAGCGTGGCATGCGGGTGAGCCTTGTGCATTGCTACAACAGCACGATCAATCGTGATTTTGGCAAGATACATGCGCTGGCGCGGCAGTTGTCGCGTTATCAGGGGGCGCTTACCCTGCATTGCGTGGACTTGGACGAGTTCCAGCGCCATGCGATCGCGCTGGTGCCGGCGGAATATCGCATGATTATTTACAAGCGGCAGATGATTCGCGAGGCCGTGCACCTGGCGGAGGCATCGGGGGCGATGGCGCTGGTGACCGGCGACTCATTGGGGCAGGTGGCCAGTCAAACATTGGCCAACATCCACGCGATTTATGATGCGTCACCGTTGCCGTTGCTCTCCCCGTTGATCGCGTGGGACAAGGAGGAAATTATCGCGCTGGCCCGGCGTATCGGCACCTTTGCGTTGTCGCTGGAGGAATACTGCGATATTTGCTCGTTCCTGATCGCCAAGCATCCGGAAACGCGTGGCAAGCGGCACACGGTTGCGACGCTGGAGGCGGAATTGCCGATCGATACCTGCCGCGCGCCGGTGCGCACCGTGCATTTCCACGCCGGCGAGGAGGCCGACGGATAGCCTTCCCGGCGCGATCGGGATAGAGTCGCAGCAAGGACAAAGGAGTGGTGATGGCCAAGGAAAAGCTTTGGGGTGGTCGTTTCAGCGAGGCCACCGATGCATTGGTGGAACAGTTCAATGCTTCGATCGATGTCGATGCGCGCATGTATGCCGAAGACATTGAGGGATCCAAGGCGCATGCGCGTATGCTGGGCTCGGTCGGCATTCTTGATGAGGACGATGTTGCGGCCATCCTACGTGGGCTGGATCAGGTTCGCGATGAGATCGAGTCGGGCGCGTTCACGTTTTCGCCCGCGCTGGAAGATGTGCACATGAATATCGAGGCGCGACTCACCGAGTTGATCGGCGATGCGGGCAAGCGACTGCATACCGCACGTAGCCGAAACGACCAGGTGGCCACGGATACGCGGCTTTATCTGCGCCGGCGTTGCGATGCATTGACGGACAAGATGCGCACCTTGCAGGGCGTGTTGGTGGAGCTGGCGGAACAGCATGCGGCGACGGTGATGCCCGGCTTCACCCATTTGCAAACCGCGCAGCCGGTCACCCTGGGGCACCATCTGTTGGCCTATGTGGAGATGCTGGAACGCGATGTCGGTCGCTTTCTTGATGCGCGTCGGCGGATGAACCAATGCCCGTTGGGCAGCGCGGCGCTGGCCGGCACATCGTTTCCCATCGATCGCGAACAAACCGCGCGCGCGCTCGGCTTCGACGCGCCATGCCGCAACTCGCTGGATGCTGTATCCGATCGCGATTTCATCATCGAACTGCTTGCCGCCGCCGCGCTTGCGGCAGTGCACCTGTCGCGCTTTGCCGAGGAATTGATTCTCTGGATGAGCGCCCAGTTCGCGTTCGTTGAGTTGCCTGATGCCTTTTGTACCGGCTCCAGCATCATGCCGCAGAAGAAGAATCCGGACATGCCGGAGCTGGTGCGCGGCAAGACCGGGCGGATCATCGGTGGGCTGGTTTCGATGCTGGTCACCGTCAAGTCGTTGCCGCTGGCCTACAACAAGGATATGCAGGAGGATAAGCAGGCCGTGTTCGATGCGCTGGATCAGTTGGAAGGCTGTGTGGCGATTTTCGCGGCCATGCTGCCCGGCATGCGGGTCAATGCCGAGGCGATGCGTCGCGCGGCCTCAGCCGGCTTTTCGACGGCGACGGACCTGGCCGATGCGCTGGTGCGCGCCGGCGTGCCGTTCCGCGAGGCGCATGCGATCGTCGGTAGGTCGGTGGCTTGGTGCATCGAGCATGGCGTCGAGCTGCATGAGATGGATGCGCAGGCCTGTGCTGCCATCGATCCACGGCTGAGTGAGTCGATGGTGCGCGCGCTGTCGGTGGAGGACTGCGTGCGCGCGCGTGATCACATCGGGGGCACGGCGCCGACACAGGTGATGCGCCAGGTGCGTTGGTGGAAGGAGCGGTTGCAAGATGCGTAAATGCTGGATATTGATATTACCGATGCTCTTGCTTGCCTGCGGGCATAAGGCGCCGCCCCAGGTCGCTTCAGGCAGCGATGTGCCGCCCCCGCGAATTGTCGAACTGCATCATGAGCTGAGTGGGCCGGCGCTGAAACTCGAATTTGTGTTGCAGGGTGATCCGGCCGGTGTGGGGTATCAGATCGACCGCGCCGAGATCGATCCCTATTGCCACTGTCCGGGTATGTGGCAGCGCTATTACGAACAGCCGCCGTTCGCGAAACAGGTGGGCGAGCACATCACCAAGTTGCTGAACCTGCGTGTGCTCGATCAGGAGTTCTTGTTCCGCATTCGTGCCATCGATGCCGCCGGGCGCTTTGGTCCCTGGAGTGAGCCGATCCGCGCGAAGGCGGTGGATCTGATGCGTGACTAAGGCGTTGTCGCGACAGCCCCGGCTGGATGCGCTGGGCGATTATCCGTTTACCCGGTTGCGGCGTTTGTTCGGCGGGCTTGCGCCGTCGCCGGGGCTGACGCCCATCGACGCGGGCGCGGGTGAGCCGCGCCGGCCTCAGCCGGAGTTCGTGGCCGCTACGCTGGGCCAATATCTGGCGGGCTTTTCCCACTATCCGCCGACTGCCGGGGCGATGTTTTTGCGCGAGGCCATCGCTGGCTGGCTGGTGCGTCGATACGGTTTGCCTGCGATCGATCCCGCCACCCAGGTCTTGGCCGCCAATGGCACGCGCGAGGCTTTGTTTGCGGTGGCCCATGCGCTGGTGAATCCCGATGCCATTGAGCCGCCCTATGTGTTGATGCCCAATCCGATGTACCAGATTTACCTGGGTGGAGCGGTGCTTGCCGGCGCGCGTCCGTGGGCCTTGCCGTGCACGGCGGACACCGGTTTCGCGCCGGATCTTGACGCGGTCCCTGAGCGGGTGTGGGAGCGAACCGCTTTCATCTATGTATGTTCCCCATCGAATCCAACCGGATGGGTTGCCGATGCGGCATGGTATCGGCGTTTGTTGGCGTTGGCCGAGCGGCATGATTTCTACATCGTTGCCGATGAATGCTATTCGGAGATCTATCGCACCAGCCCGCCGGTGGGGCTGTTGGAGGTGTGTGCGCAAAGCGGTCGCGGCGACTTCGCGCGCTGTCTGGTGATGAATTCGTTGTCCAAACGTTCGGCCCTGCCGGGGCTGCGCAGCGGTTTCATTGCCGGCGATGCGAGGTTGATTGCGCGCTTTGCGAAGCTACGCAGTTATACCGGTCCGGCCACACCGTTGCCGCTACAGCATGTGGCCGCCGCGGCATGGAATGACGAGTCGCACGTGGCGACCAACCTGGCCAGTTATCGCGCCAGCCTCGATGCCTTTTTCACCGAGTGGGGGAAGGACGGGGTGCCGGCGGGGACGTTTTTCGCCTGGCTTGATGTGGGCGATGGCGAGGCCTTTGCGCGCGCGGCCTATACCGAGCAGGCGGTGACGGTGCTGCCGGGCGCCTATCTCGCGATCGAAGATGCATCGGGCGAAAATCCGGGGCGGCGTTATGTGCGTGCGGCGCTGGTGGATGGACCGGAAGCCGCCGCCGAGCTTGCAAAGCGGCTTGGGCAAGTAAGGATTTAGGCATGCGTATTCCGCCGGAAGTCGAAGCCCTGTTGCGCGCCCGCGCTCAAGAAGGCACGCTGAACCTCTATGTCTATGACACGCGTGTGATGCGGCGGAAGATTGCGCATCTCAATGCGATCATGCCCGCGGGGGTCGAGGTGTTCTATGCCATGAAGGCGAATCCGCATCCGTCCTTTTTGCGGGCGGCCCGCGTGGCGGGGGCGGCGGGCATCGAGATCGCCAGCCTGGGTGAGGCGGAACGCGCGCTGGCCGCGGGTTTCAGTCCGTCCCAGCTGATCTACACCGGCCCAGGCAAGCGACCGGAGGAGCTGCGTTGGGCGGTGCGCGCGGGGATTCGCACGCTGCATGTCGAATCGCTGACCGAGGCGCATCGCTTGGCACGCATATGTGCCGCGCTGGGGTCTCAGCAGGATGTGCTGCTGCGCATCAATGCCAATTTCGATATTCATGATGCGCAGACCACGTTCTCGGGTGGCAGCAAGAAGTTTGGCGTGGATCAGGAAAAGCTCGATCAGGTGTTGCCGGCGCTGCTCGCGTTGCCCGGGTTGAATTTTCGTGGTCTGCATGTCTATGCCGCCTCCGGTGTGCTCGATGTGCGGGATTTGCTGAAGAATTGCGAACTGGTGTTTGAAATGGCTGCGGATATCGAGGCGCGGTATGCGCACGCGCGGTGCGACCTGATCGATTTCGGCGGGGGCTTCGGCGTGGACTATCTGGAGCGGGGGCGTGATTTCGATCCGTTGGCCTATGCCAAGGGGCTGCAAGGGCTGATCGATCGTTTTGGCTTTGCCGGGCGTACGTTCTTCCTGGAGCTGGGCCGCTATCTGGCGGCGGATTCGGGCTGGTTTTGCACGGAAATCCTCGATATCAAGGAGAGTCGCGGCAAGAAGCAGGTGATCTGCGCCGGTGGCATCAACCATTTCCGTCGTCCGGCGGCGCTGGCCATCAATCATCCGCTGGCCATCGTGCGCATGGGGCGTAAGGCGCTGTTTGCGGGGCAGGAGTGCGTGCGCTACGAGCACGTCTATTTTGGTGGGCCGCTGTGTACCGGCGCGGATAAGCTGGCCAACGATGTGCATGTTGCTGAGGCCGATGTTGGTGATATTGCGGTGTTCGGCCTGGCGGGAGCCTATGGCTTGACGATGTCTAACATCGAGTTCCTGTCGCACCCGCGGCCGGAAGAGGTGGTGCTGGCTTGAAACGCGGCGCGGATTCGGCAGCCTTGTCCGCCAGCGACTAGCGAAGAG
>RFFT01000035.1 GCA_003696795.1 Zetaproteobacteria bacterium
CGTCGACGAAGGCGTGTTGCATAAAATCCTGCAACCGGAAGGCGCGGTCGTGCCCGTCGGTGCGCCGATTGCGATCATCGCCGAGGAAGACGAAGAGGTACCCGAGGACTATGTTCCTGAAGGCGCACTGGGCGAGGAATCCCCGTCCGAGCAGCCGTCCCCGATTCCGTCCACGCCGGTGAGTACCGAGCAGGCTGCCGAGCTGCTCGCCACGGCCGCAAGCGCGGGCGAGGCTGCGCAACCGGCCGAGGACGAGGAGGAACTCAAGCTCAAGCCGGCGGGCTTCTTCAATGCGCAGGGCGAATATGATGTGGTGGTCATTGGCGCGGGGCCAGGTGGCTATGTCGCGGCTATCCGCGCGGCACAGCTCGGCCTCAAGACGGCCTGCATCGAATCCACGCACCTAGGCGGCATCTGCCTGAATTGGGGCTGCATCCCCACCAAGGCCTTGCTGCGCACAGCCGAGCTGGTGAACATTATTCGCCATCAGGGTAAGGAACTTGGCCTGGGCAGCAATGAGGTTCAGCCAGACCTGGCCGCGGCGGTCAAACGTTCACGCAAGATTTCCGCCAAACTCAACAAAGGCATCGGCTTCCTGTTCAAGAAAAACGGCGTCACTCATATCGAGGGGCATGCCCGTTTCGCGCCCGGCAATCGCCTGCTGGTCGAGCAAGGAGATCAAACAAGGGAAATCACCGCCAAACATGTGATCGTCGCCACTGGCGCGCGGGCGCGGGCGTTTCCAGGGATGGAAATCGATGATGAAGTGGTGATCACATACAAACAAGCGCTTGCGCCGAAGGGGCTTCCGCGGGAATTGGTGATCATCGGTTCCGGCGCAATCGGCATGGAATTCGCCTATTTCTATAACGCCATGGGCGCAAAGGTCACCGTGATCGAGGCGGCGGAACAAATTCTGCCGCTTGAAGATGCCGAAATCGCGAAGGTCGTCGAACGCAGCTTCAAGAAGCAAGGCATTCAGGTTATTACCGGCGCCATGGTGAAGTCGGCCAAACAGGTTGATGGCCGTGGCGTGGTCGATTATGAGCGCAAGGGAAAGATCGAGACCATTGCCGGCGATCAGGTGCTGGTTGCCGTCGGTGTGATCGGCAATGTCGAGAATATCGGTGCCGAGCACACGCAGATGAAGATTGAACGCAACACCATCGAGGTCGACGATTGGTATCGTACCGATCATCCCGGTATTTACGCCATCGGCGATGTTATCGGCGCCCCGGCATTGGCGCATGTCGCCAGCCATGAGGGGATCGTATGCGTGGAAGCGATCGCCGGCCTGCGCCCGCACAAGGTCGACTATGGCAACGTGCCCGGCTGCACCTATTGTCAGCCCCAGGTGGGATCGTGCGGCAAAACCGAGCAGCAGTGCAAGGATGAGGGCATTCCGATCAAGGTTGGCCGCTTTTCCTATGCCCCGAACGGCAAAGCGATGGGGCTCGGTGAAACGGAAGGGATGGTCAAAACGATCTTCCATGCCGAGACCGGAGAACTGCTCGGTGCGCACATCGTCGGTGCCGAGGCAACGGAACTGATCGTGGCGCTGCAGCTGGCACGCACGTTGGAAACCACCGAGGCCGAGCTAATTCACCACATGTTCCCACACCCGACTTTGTCGGAAATGATCCACGAGGCGGTGCTCGACTCGGAAGGACGCGCCATCCACAGCTGAGCCCCCCGCTCAAAGCGCGGAGGATTGGTTTTTCTCCTGCTCGGCGACCTGCCTGGCAGGTCGGAGCGAGTTGGCCTGTTGCTGGCGCCAATCGTAGACAACGCGGAAGGCCATGGCCTGCTGGACATAACGGCGGGTTTCATTGTACGGAATCGCCTCAACCCACACGAGCGGATCGGCGACCGACACGCTTTGCAGCCAGCGCTGCACTCGCGACGGGCCCGCATTATAGGCGGCCATCGCATATTCGAGGCGGCCAAAGCGATGCAGCATGTCGGCGAGATATGCGCTCCCCAGGCGAATGTTCAGCGTTGGATCGAAAAGATCGCCCGCCTTCCCGAGCCGCAGCCGCCTGGCCACATGACGCGCCGTGGCCGGCATCAACTGCATCAGCCCGCGCGCCCCGGTGCGCGAAACCGCGCGCGCGTTGAACGCCGATTCCTGCCGAATAATACTCCAGATTGTGCTTGCATCGAGCTTCGTTGCCTTGCTTGCCGCGCGAACATCGTCCGCGAACGCCAACGGAAAGCGCGCGGCTAGTGCGTCGAAATCTCCCGCCTTGGCCGCCGCGCGAATCGTCATCGCATGCCAGCCCCATGCGCGCGCAAGCGCCGCCGCGGCGCGCCATTGCGCAGCAGTGGCGTGGCGCATGGCCAGCATCCATTCGCTTGCCGCGCGACCCGGCTCGTGCAACAGCCACCACTCGCGCGCGCGCAACATCGGCGGCATCGTGGCAAGCTGCAGTTTCATCCGCTCATCGGCTTGCGGACTGCGCGCATGCAACGCATACGGACGCCCCAGTTCCTTCGCCGCCCGGAAGCTGTAAAACCCGCGCTCATCGGCAATCGTGGCCAACAGTTCGCGCGCCTTGCGTGGCTGGTGCAAGTGCTTGAGTGCCTGCGCCCGCCAATAAATCCAACAAGCTTTGCGCGCCTGACGGACGGGCATGCGATCAAGCACGGCAAGCAACCCGCGCCAATCCTGCGCCAGCAACGCCAATCGCGCCTGCCAGGCATAGGTTTCATGCGTTTGCGCATCCCGTGGCAAGGCAGCCAACCAGTGCCTTGCGACCAACCGATGCGCCTTGGCGGCATACAGCGCGATTTTGCGCTGCAGGCGCAAGAACTCGTCCGCGCCAAGCACATCGCGCCAGCGCGCAAGCTCCCGCCAACCCGCCTCCGCATCACCGCGCGCAAGACGCACGAGCACATCGACAACCACCGCGCGCGCCAATGCGCGATCCGGCCATGCATCCCATTGTCGTAGACGTGAAGGTCTGGCGGCAAGGTCCCGCCACTGGCGGAACCATCCCTGCTCAACCTTGGGCAGCTCCGTGGACAACAGCTTGGCTTGCCGCCAATCGCCCTTGCGTACCAAATGAACAATACGTGTCCAGCATTCATCGCGTGTCGGATGCCCGGCCGATCGCCATTGCCTCTCGAAAGCCGCCAATGCCTTGCCCACGCTGCCGCCGGCCAGCCAATAGCGCGCGAAATCCCGCAACATCTCCTCGCGCGGCAATGCGCGCCAATGCGCTTGCAGGTACGCTTCGGGCAATACGCGCCGCAAATAGGGATGCGCGCCCATCTGCGCACGCACCCGCGACCATTGCGCATGCGCGGCCAGATAGCGCACCCAATGGATACGCAAGGAGCGAGATGCGGGAATATCCGCATAGCGAGCGAGCACGTCGTCCACTCCCTGCGCATCGCCTTGCTTCAGACGCAGTTCGGCTTCGCCGATTTCGAGATAGGGATACAAGGGATAGGCACCCAGCTTCCGTTTGAGGGTGTGGTAGGCGGTCATATGCCGCTGGTAAAGCGCCTGCCATGCCTGAGCGAACTGCGTCCGCTGATCGCTCAGCGTATCCGCCGCAGAGGACGCTGGCGACATACAGACCATCGCCAGCCAGAAGAAAAGCCCGCAGTTGCGCACAATGCCCGCCATATTCCCTCCGGCCCACGCACGCTATCCCGGCGCCTTGCGATTGACCAGGGCCCCGGCTTGCGTGGCTACTTCCTGATCAACACCAGATAGCGATCGTTGTCCGTTGGCTCGACCGAAAGCACTTCATAACCCTGCTCCTCACATGAGCGCGGCACATTCTCCAGCGGCTCGCCCTTGTTCAACAGGACTTCGAGCTCCTCTCCCTTGGCCATCTTGGCCAATTGCAGCTTGACCTTCACAAAGGTCATCGGACATGTCTCATGCGTGATATCCAGGAAATGTTTCATTGCACCGCCTCAGATAAAAATGATATGCGCGTTCTCAGATTCGTTCAGGAACGTGGCCACCCCGACCACCGACTGCACCTCATCGATCAGGTCGTCCTGCCTTACCCCCAAAATATGCATCGACATCTCACAGGCGAAAATACGCACGCCCAGCGCATGCGCCGCTTCCATCAGCTCTTCCAACTGGGCGACATTATTTTTGCGCATCATCCCCCGCATCAGCTTTGGACTGATACCGGCGAAGTTGAAGCGCGACAACGGCAATTGCTTGCGCCCGCCCATCAACCAATTGAACGCCCGGGACAGCAGGTCCTTGCCAAGGGCGCGCCGCCCGTCCGCCTTTTTCAACGCATTAAGTCCCCAGAAGGTAAAAAACATGGTCACCTTCCGGTTCGTCGCCGCAGCTCCGGTGGCAATCGTGAACGCGGCCAGCAGCTTATCGAACTCGCCCGAAAAACAGACGATGGTCAGATCTTTCTTGCTTTCCATGCAACACCCCCAAAGGCCCATGCTAACCCTCATCGGTTTGGGGCGAAAGCGACTTGCATTTACGCCGTGAACATCCAGCGTATCGCACCATGAACCACGCTCATCAAGACAATCCCCTATTGCATATTGCGGCCAACCAACTGCCCGCCTTCGATCGCATTCGTCCCGATCATGTGCTGCCGGCACTGGAGCGAACGTTGGCCGAGGCGCGCGCGCAGATTCAGCGCCTCTGCGAACAGCGACAACCCAGTTGGGACAGCCTGATGCAACCGCTTGCCGCGATCGAAGAGCGCATCCAGCGGGTATGGGGGCCGGTCAACCACCTCAACGCGGTCTGTGATAGCGAGGAATTGCGTCCCGTCTATCAGCAAGGTCTGGCGCTGATGAGCGAGTGGCACAGCGAATTGGCGCAAAACCGTGCCTTGTTTCATGCCATTCGCAATCTTGCGGAAAGCGCGTCATTCGCCACACTCTCTCCCGCGCGGCAGCAAGTCATCCGCCATATGCTGCGCGATTTCCGCCTAGCGGGCGCTGAACTCGAGGAACCTGCGCGCACACGCTTTCGTGACATCCAGAAACGCCTGAGCGAGCTGGGCATGCTGTTCGAGCAACATGTGCTCGATGCCACGCAAGCGTTTTCGCTGCATCTGTCCGATCCCGACGATGTCGCCGGATTGCCGCCCTCGGTCCTGCAGGCCGCGCGCCAGCGCGCCAAGGCGCAGGGCAAAAAAGGATGGCTGTTCACCCTGGACGCCCCCTCCTATATCCCGTTCATGCAATTTGCCGACAATCGTTCGTTGCGCGCGCGCATGTATCGCGCCTA
>RFFT01000036.1 GCA_003696795.1 Zetaproteobacteria bacterium
TCCGCCTCCGGTTCCGCCTCCGGTTCCGCCTCCGGTTCCGCCTCCGGTTCCGCCTCCGGTTCCGCCTCCGGTTCCGCCTCCGTTCTAAGCGCCCGCAGCAGTTCCTCGACCTCGCCGCCATGGCGCTTGCGCCAATCCGCCCATGCATCCTCGTCCTGTTCGGCAATGGCCTGCAACAGATCCACCCCACGCAGCAGCAGATCCACTCCGGACGGGGGCAGGGAGCCGTGAACCACGGCGCGTTCCAGGTAATCCTCCATCGCATGGGCGATATGCACCGCCTCATCCAATTGCACCACGCGCGCCGCCCCCTTCAGCGAATGCGCGGCGCGCATCATACCCTTCAGTGTCGCATCCTCGCACTCGCCCTGCTCGCAGGCCAGCAGCCCGTCGCTCAGCACGGTCAACTGCTGCTCCGCCTCCATGCGAAACAGCTCATGCATGGAAAAGCCGGCCATATCGCTCATCCGCGCCAACCCCTGAACGCCTGCTTGAGCCGCGTGTCGTCGAGCACCGCGATATGCTGCCCTCGCCAATGGTAGGTGCCGCGCAACCATCGGCGCTGCTCGTCACTCAGCGTATCCGGCAAGCCCTCCAACGCGGAGGCGTGAAACCGTTGCATGCCGGCGATCTCGTCGGCGACGAACGCCAAATCGCCCGGCGCCCAACGCAACCGGACCAGGCGTCGCCCGCGCGCATCCCCCGGGTCTGCCCGCAGGCCAAGCATGCGCGCCAAATCCAGACATAGGCACACAACACCCCGCGCATTAGCCAGGCCGAGCAATAACGTGTCGCGCATATGCGGCACCGGGTGCAGCGCAACCATGCCTTCCACCCGTGCGCAAGCGGCTGCGTGCAATCCCAGCCAGGCCGCCCCCAGCCGAAACACGAGCAACGACTCGCCGCCAACCAGGCGCACATCGAGCGGGCGGGCCACATCTTCGGTGCGCCGCCGCACCTCGGAGGCATCCAGTTCGCGATTCAGAACCTCCTGACCGGCCTGATGAAAGACCGGGCAATGACGACAATGGCGTAACCCCGCCAGTCTATCGCAACTGCGCTCGCCCCAGACACCCTCCCGGCGCCAACAGTGGCGGGCGATGCGGGCGGCGGCATCCGTCACGACGCCTCCCGCACGCGCCGTCGCAACAACTCGGCTCGCTCCTTGTGCCCGCGCTGCTCCAGCAGGGAGGCCAGATGCAGCAGGGCTTCCTCATGATCGGGTGCCAGATACAACACCTTGCGCAACGCCTTTTCCGCCGCGCGCGGGCGCTGCCGTGCCGAATCGATCATCGCGCGCAGCAGCCACGCCTCCGGCCAATCCGGGCGCAGCGCAAGGCACTGGTCGCACAATGCACTTGCCTGCTCCAGGCACCCCTGATCGGCCATCCGCGATGCCCGTTGCAGGTGCGCTCCCAAATCATCGCTCCCGCGCAATGCGCGCTCCTTGCGTCCGACCTGTTGCGACGGCAGCACGCGCGGCAAGGCCTCGACCACCGGCTTGAGGGGACGTTGCCTGCGGCGCAAAGCAAAGGCCTGGGGCTTGTCCAGATGAACCAACTCGGGATGTTCAATCATGCCCATCTCGCCATGCCCCACGAACAACAGCCCGTCCTCGTTCAGCATCGCGCACAACAGATCGATCACCTGGCTGCGCTTGGCCGGCGCGAGGTAAATCAGCAGGTTACGGCAAAAGATCGCGTCGTACTTGCCCATGGCCAGCATGCGCACGCGCTCCAGCACGTTCGCACGATGGAAACGCACCATCCGCCGCACCCGCGGCTTGACCACGAATCGCCCGTCCGCTTCGTCAAAATAACGCGCGCGCCACGAGGCATCCGTGCCGCGAAACGCCCGCGCGCCATAGCTCCCGGCACGCGCGCGCGCCAGACATGCGGCGCTCACGTCCACCGCATCGACCATGGCCGAAAGTCCCCGCTCCAGCACGGCGATAGCCATCGAATACGGCTCCTCGCCGGCCGCGCACGGCACGCTCAGCAGACGCGCCCCGTTTCTGGCGGCGAGATGCTCGCCAAGCAGCGCATACGATTCCGGATAGCGAAAAAACCAGCTTTCCGGCACGATCATCGCATCGATCACCATCTGCCGCGCCTGCGCCGAGGTGAGCATACGTCGCCAAAGCGCGTTCATGTCGCGCACCTCAAGCTTGCGCATGCAGCGAGTCAGCGCACGCCGCATGGCGCGCCGGTCCAAATTCTCGACATCCAGCCCCAGCTGCTCACCCAACCAGCCCATGATCGCCTGCTCGCTCACGGCTCCAGCATCTCCTCGTCGAACAACAGCCGCTGCACGTCCTCGCTCAACAAACGATCCACCTCGATACATTGCACCTGACGCTGATCAACGAGCGCGATTCCGCCCAGTTGGGGCGCCTCGGGAACACCGACACCGGTATCCTGCCAGGCCTCATCCTCGACACGCAGCATATCCGTCACCCGCTCGGCAAGCAGCCCCAGCAATGCCTCATCCCCACCGCCGCGCCGAAAACGCACCAACAGCAGCCGTGTCCCGACCCGACGCCGCACGGGACGCCCCAGGTGCAAGGCGCAAAGGTCGATCACCGGCACAATGCGCCCATGGTAGTTCATCGTTCCCGCCACCCAGGCCGGCGCCCGGGGCACCGGGCGCAGGTCAACCAACGGCAACACCCGCTCCACCTTGCGCGCCGGGATCGCATAGTCATCGTCGCCCAGCCGAAAGCGCACACACAGCATGGCGGCTCAATCCGCGCGCTGCACCCTGAACAATTGCGCGGCCTCCTTCAATTCCTCCACCGCCGCGTTCAGCTGATGAATGGCGTCGCTGGACTGCCGCGCCACCTCGGCCGTCTGCCGCGCGGCCTCGCTCAACCCGCTCATCGCGTCATCGATTTGCGCCGCGCCCGTCGCCTGCATCTGCAAGCCCGCATTCACCTCGTCGATATGCGGCGCCAACTCCTGCACCATACCGATAATCCGTTCGAGCTCGCCGCCCAGCTCATCCATCTGGCGCATGCCTTCGCGAATCTGCTCGGCGAAGCGGTCCATACTCATGACGCCGGACGACACCGCGCCGCGCACTTCGCCAACCACCTGCTCGATGTCGTAGGCGGCTACGGCGGACTGGTCGGCAAGGCGCCGGATTTCGCTGGCCACCACCGCAAAGCCGCGGCCCTGCTCGCCCGCTTTCTCCGCCTCGATGGCCGCATTGAGCGAAAGCAGGTTGGTCTGGTCGGCCACCTTGTTGATCGTCGATGCCATTGCGTTGATATTGCTTACCTTTTCGTTGAGGACGCTGAGCTGCTCGGCAATCCCGCGCGCATTCTCGGTCACCTGCTGCATCGCCGCGTTCACCTCGGCAAGCTTGCGTTTGCCATCCCCGGCCGCCTCGGCAGCCTGGTGCGCCAACTCGGTCACATGGGCGGTGCTTTGCCCCAACTGCCGCGACGTGGTGGTGATCTCCTTGACCGAGGTCGCCACCTGGTTGGTCGTCGCCGCATGCTCGGTGGCCATCGCCTCCTGCTCGTGCGCCACCGCCGAAATATCGGTCACCGAACTGGCCACGCGGATGCCGGATTGCTGGATCTTGCCCATCAAATGTTCAAGGCGATCCATGAAGCCGTTCACCAGCCCGGCAAGCGCCGCGATTTCGTCGTTACCGCGCACCTCCAGACGCCGGGACAGATCCGTGCCCCCCTCCAGCAAGGCGCGCATGCGCGCGATCAACACCTGCATCGAGCGATTGACATCCCGCCCGAGCAGAAACAGCGGCACCACCACCAGCAGCGCGACCACCAGCAAGCCAAGCTGAATAAACCCACGCACACGAGCCTTGCGCTGCTCAAACTGCAGATGGTGCTGCCGCATCTCGCCACGCACATGACTCATCAGCGCATCCAGCGACTGATTCAGGCCATCGATCATCATGTTCATCTCGACGATCTCGCGCCACAAGGCCTGCTCGCCCTTGGCCAACTCCAGAAACGCCTGGTAGTAGTTGTCCACCTTGGCGCGCACGTCCCGCCGCACCGCCGCCGGCAGCTTGGCGGCGGCAAGCAGCTTCAGAAAGCGGGCATGCTCCTCGCCCATTTCCCGAATGTATTTCTCCTTGTGCCGGGCGAGAAAATCCTTCTCGTGCCGCCGCATCATCAACATCGAGTGCGACAGATAAATGGCGTCCAGCTCATCCAGGGTGTGCTCCACCGCATGAATCGTCCGCCGCAGCGCGCCCAACAACCCCAGGTTCTCGTTCAAGCCCAACGCCACCTTGCGCTCGACCAGGGAGCGGGCCGTCTCCTCGTAGGCGCTCAGTTTCTTGTGCAGATCCGCGAAATACTGCCCAAGCGTGCCATCGCTTGCCTGGTCGGCCAGACGATCGGCCAGCGCGTGCAGGCGGTTCAGGGTACGCGTATGGGCATCCATCGCGGCCATGTCGCTGCGCAGCAGAAAGTCGCGCACCTGCCCCTGCGCCAGCAACATCAACCGCTCAAGTTCCCGCGCCTGATCGAAAAACTCGTTCGCCTGCCGTTGCTCTTGCTCCAGCGCATTCTGAATCGCCAGCCCTCGCTCAAACACGCCATAGATGGCCAGAAACCCGAACACCACGATCGCGCTCGGAATCAACAACCGCTGCCTGATGGTCAATCGATTCAGCATTCCCGCACACCTCCCAATAAGCGAGCCGAACATTATGACCATTTTCACAAAAATGAACATAGGTAATTATACCCAAGGCGGAGGCGTTGCGCGCGCGGGTGGATCGCGGCAGGCTGCCGCCATGCCGCATCTCGTGCTCATCGACGGTCCGAACTACGTGTTCCGCGCCTTCCATGCCATTCGCCATAACCTGAGCAATGCGAAGGGCGAGCCGACCAATGCGATCTTCGGCTATGTGCAAATGCTGCGCAGTGTGCTGAACGAGCTTTCGCCCACCCACTTGGCCGTCGCGTTCGACCCCAGGGACGGCACCTTCCGCAACCGGCTGTATCCGGACTACAAGGCCCATCGCCCGCCGATGCCGCCAGAACTGGCGGTGCAATGGCCGCGCATTTTCGAACTCACCGATGCGTTCCGCTGCAACCGCTTGCAGGTCGATGACTTCGAGGCGGACGACATCATCGCCACCTTGACCCGCCAGGCGCGCGCGCGGGGATGGGACGTGACCATCGTGTCCACCGACAAGGATCTGATGCAACTGGTCGACGATCATGTCCGTTTGCTGGACACGATGCGCAACACCTCCTATGGCCCCGCCGAGGTACGCGAAAAATGGGGGGTTCCGCCGGAGCGGGTCCACGACCTGCTGGCGCTGACCGGCGACAGCTCGGACAACATCCCCGGCGTGCCCGGCATCGGCCCGAAAACGGCGGCCCAGTTGCTGGCCCAGTACGGCGATCTGGAAGGCGTGCTTCGCCATGCGCCCGAAATCCGCCAGCGCAAGCGGCGCGAGAACCTGGTCGAGCACGCGGACGACGCGCGTCTGTCCTATCGTCTCGTCGCCCTGCATGACGAGGTGCCACTGCCTTGCACGCTGGACGACCTGGCGGCACGGGAACCCGACCGCACGCGGCTTGGCGCCCTGTTCCAAGAGCTTGAGTTCCGCCGACTGGCGCGGGAATTCGCCGACGCGCCATCCGCCCCGCCGACCTCGACTCCGGCCCGGCAGGATCAGCGGGTCGACAACGAGGGGGCGCTCGCCGCCATGATCGCGCACCTGCGCGACGCCGAACTGCTGGCCATCGACACCGAAACCACCTCGCTAAACACGCGCGACGCCAAGCTGGTCGGCCTCGCCTTGGCCACCTCCGCCGAGCGCGCCTGGTACATTCCCCTTGCGCACCAGGAACCCAACGCGCCGCAACTTTCCTGGGAGCGGGTGCGCGCGGCGCTGAAACCGATTCTCGAAGACGCCTCGCTGCCGAAGTGCGGCCACAACCTGAAATACGACCTGCAGGTGCTGCGTCGCGCGGGGATCGAACTGGCCGGCATTCGTTTCGACTCGATGCTGCTCGCCTACTGCCTGCACCCCGGCAAGTATCCCCCCAGCCTGGACAATGTGGCGCAGGACCATCTCGGCCATCGCTGCATCAGCTACGAACAGGTGGTCGGCAAGGGAGCAAAGAAGCTCAGCTTCGCCCAGGTGCCGATCGAACGCGCGCTTCCCTACGCCTGCGAGGACGCGGCGATCGCCTGGCAACTGAGCCGCAAGCTGAGCGCGCTGCTGGCCGAACAACAACGGCTCAAGCGACACGACGACATCGAGCTGCCGCTGATGCATGTGCTGGCGGACATGGAGTGGCGGGGCGCGGGCATCGATCCGGACATGCTGGCACGCCTTTCGCACGCCTTTGGCGCGCGCCTGCGCGAACTCGAACAGGCCATTCATCGCGCCGCCGGCGAAACGTTCAACATTCATTCGCCACGCCAGCTGGGCGTACTGCTGTTCGAAAAGCTGGCCCTGCCCGGCGGCAAGAAAACCAAGTCCGGCCAATGGTCCACCACCCAGGACGTCCTGGAGACGCTGGCCGAGGAACACGAAGTCCCGCGCCTGATCCTCCAGGCGCGCGCATTGAGCAAGCTGAAATCGACCTATACCGACGCGCTCAGGCGTCTTGCGCATCCGGACACCAAGCGGGTGCATACCTCCTACAATCAAGCGATCACCACCACCGGGCGCCTGTCCTCGTCCGATCCCAATCTGCAGAACATTCCGGTGCGCAGCGCCGAGGGGCGGGAAATTCGCAAGGCCTTCGTCGCGCCGCCCGGCTTTGTCCTGCTCGCCGCCGATTATTCGCAGATCGAGCTGCGCCTGATGGCACACTTCTCCCGCGACGCGGCGCTGCTGCGCGCCTTTGCACAAGGGGAGGACATCCATGCGGCGACCGCGGCGGCGATCCATGGGGTGCCGTTGGAGGCGGTCAGCGGCGAGATGCGCCGCGAGGCCAAGATCATCAATTTCGGCATCCTGTACGGCATGGGTCCATTTGGCTTGAGCAAGCAGTTGGGCATTTCGCGCGCCGAAGCCAGAGCCTTCATCGACGCCTATTTCGCGCGCCATCCCGACGTGCGCGCGTTTCTCGACCAAACCCTGGCGCATGCGCGCGAACACGGCCATGTCGAAACCCTGCTCGGCCACCGCGTGCCGATCCCGGACATCCATGCCAGAAACGGCATGCGCCGCCAGTACGCCGAACGCACGGCGATCAACGCGCCGCTGCAGGGCTCGGCGGCGGACATCATCAAGGTGGCCATGATCCGACTGCACCGCGAACTGCGCGCGCGCTGGCCTGAAGCGCACATGATTCTGCAGGTGCATGACGAACTGGTCGTCGAATGCCCCGCATCCGAGGCCGAACAAGTCGCCGCCGCCATGCGCAGGATCATGGAGCAGGCGGTGCAACTGCGCGTTCCCTTGGTGGTGGATATCGGACAGGGACGCAACTGGTATGAAGCGCATCGGCTCTAGCCTGCTGATCGCACTCATTCTGCTCGCCGGCTGTACCCACCGCCCCCCCGCGCCATCGCAGCCTACCTATCGCCCGGCGAGCTGGCGGCAATTGCCCGCCTGGCGCGGCAATGACCTGCGTCCCTCGCTTGCCGCCCTGCTGCAAAGTTGCAAGGCGCTGAACACGCGACCGGCCTGGCATGCGATCTGCGCCGTCGCAGGCAAGCTCGACGCCAACGACAACGCGCGTATCCGCGCCTTTTTCGAGCGCCACTTTCGTCCCTGGCAATTGCGCGATCGCCGCGGTCGACAACAAGGACTGATCACCGGCTACTACGAACCCATACTGCACGGCAGCCGCACGCCGGATGCGCGCTTCCGCTATCCGGTCTATGGCGTACCGGACGATCTGCTGCGCATCGAGTTGGACGATGTCTATCCGCAGCTCAAGGGGCTGCGCCTGCGTGGCCGGCTGGTCGGCAAACGTGTGGTTCCCTATTACACGCGCAAAGAGATCGAGGCGGGTAAGTCGCCCGTCGGCAAGGCGTTGCTTTGGGTGGATGATCCGATCGAACTGTTTTTCCTGCACGTGCAAGGCTCGGGCCGCATCCGCCTACAGGACGGCTCGTTGCTGCGCGTCGGCTACGCCGACCAGAATGGCCACCCCTACCGTTCGATCGGCAAGCGGCTTGTCGAGCAGGGCGAGTTGAGCTATGAGCAGGTATCGTTGCAATCGATCCGTGCTTGGGCCAGGGCGCACCCCGAACGCGTGCCCGCGCTGCTGGCCAGCAATCCGAGCTACGTATTCTTCCGCATCTTGCCCGACGACCTGACGGCGCCGCTCGGCGCCCTCGGCGTCCCCCTCACCGGCGGCTACAGCCTGGCCGTGGACCGGCGGGTGATTCCGCTCGGCGCGCCTGTCTATCTGGACACGCAATGGCCCAACGCGCGAAAACCCCTGCGGCGACTGATGATGGCGCAGGATACCGGCGGCGCCATCAAGGGCGCGATCCGCGCCGATTTCTTTTGGGGGTCCGGCACGAAAGCGGGCGAACTGGCGGGACGCATGAAACAGGCGGGGCGCATCTGGGTGCTGCTGCCACGCGGGCAAACCCCATGAGCGTCTGGCGCGCGCTGCTCTCGCGCAACATGTTGATCTGCGTCTTCACCGGCTTCACCTCCGGCCTGCCGCTCTATCTGCTGCTCAATCTGGTGCCCGCCTGGCTGCGCAGCGAGCAGGTGGATCTCGCCACGATCGGACTGTTCGCGCTGATCCAGTTTCCCTACACCTGGAAGTTCGTCTGGGCGCCGTTCCTCGATCGCTTCGCGTTGCCCTGGCTGGGCAGGCGGCGCGGCTGGATGCTGCTCAGCCAGCTCGCGCTGCTCGCGTTGATCGCCGCCCTGGGGGCGTTCCGACCCGGAGAGGATCTGGGCATGATCGTGCTGCTGGCCGTGCTGCTCGCGTTTCTCTCGGCCACCCAGGACATTGCGCTGGACGCCTATCGGCGGGAGCTGCTTGCCGAGCGCGAACTGGGGCTTGGCAACGCGATCCATATCAACGCCTATCGCATCGCCGGGCTGGTGCCCGGCTCGCTGTCGCTGATTTTGGCCGACCACCTGCCGTGGCACACGGTGTTCGCGATCACTGCCTTGTTCATGCTGCCCGGCATGCTGATGACCCTGCTGGTCAAGGAACCCGATGTCGCAAGCCCGCCCCGCACCCTGCGCGAGGCGGTCGTGGAGCCCTTGCGCGAATTCTTTCAGCGCAAAGGGGTGCGCGACGCGCTCAGCGTCCTTGCCTTTCTGTTCCTATATAAACTGGGCGATAGCATGTGCACCGCGCTTGCCACCCCGTTTTATCTCGACATGGGGTACAGCAAGACCGAAATTGGCCTGATTGCGAAAAACGCCGGTCTCTGGCCGTCGGTGATCGGCGGCATTCTCGGCGGCCTGTGGATGATCCGTATCGGCATCAACAAGGCCTTGTGGCTGTTCGGCATCGTCCAGCTTGCCTCCATTCTCGGCTTCGCCTGGCTCGCTGCGCTCGGGCCGCATGCCTCCATCGATGCGACTGCCCTGGCGCAGCTTGCGCTGGTCATCGGCTTCGAAGCCTTCGGGGTCGGCGTTGGCACGGCGGCGTTCGTCGCCTTTATCGCCCACAGCACCCATCCCGCCTATACCGCGACCCAATTCGCCCTGTTTACGAGCCTTGCCGCCATCCCGCGCACCTTCGTGAACGCCAGCACCGGTTGGATGGTCGAGCAGATGGGCTGGCTCGGCTTCTTCCTGCTCTGCGCTCTGCTCGCCATTCCGGGCATGTTGCTGTTGCTCAAGGTGGCGCCCTGGCATGGCGAGTGCCGCCGGGTTGTCTAACATGCGCGCGCTCCGTATGCTTCGCGCCTACCACGAACCATAGAGAGGAAGCCATGGCGTTTGTTGTTACCCAGCTTTGCAAGGATTGCGTCGATACGGCCTGTGTCGCGGTGTGCCCGGTGGACTGCTTCTATCAGCCCAAGGAAATCACCGAGGAAACCCCGAACATGCTGTTCATCTCTCCCGAAGAGTGCATCGACTGCGCGGTATGCGAGCCGGAGTGCCCATGGGAAGCGATCTACCCGGAGGAGGATGTGCCCGAGGTCTTCGCGGGCGACATCGCGCTGAACGAGATGTGCGATACGCATCGCGAGCTGTTCGAACTGGCCGAGGTGGTCGAGAAGGAGCCGCCGACACCAGAGCAGGTGGCCGCCAACAAGGCCAAGTACGGTCTGTAATACCCTTGCTCCCGATTGCTGGCCCGCGCCGCAACCGGTTGGCGCGGGCCTTTTTTGTCGCCAACGAAGCATGACCGAACCCGTCTCGATTCTCGAACTGGACCGTGGCGCGTTGGAAGCGTTATGTGCGCGCGCAGGCGCCAAACCGGTGCATGCCGAAGCCCTGCAGGCGCATGTCTTTCGCCGTGGCCGGCTGGATCTTGACGCGATCCCGGACCTGCCGCGCACCCTGCGCCACTGGCTTGCCCATCACCTGCGCACCGATCTGCCGCCCGTGCTCGCCCGCCGGCAATCGAGCGATGGCACGGAAAAGCTGCTATTGGGCATGGCGGACGGCAAGGAAGTCGAAACGGTCCTGATTCCGGCCGCCAAACGCCTGACCCAGTGCATCTCCACCCAGGTGGGCTGTGCAATCGGCTGCACATTCTGCCTCACCGCATCCGCGGGGCTGGTTCGCCATCTTTCGACCGGCGAGATGGTCGCCCAGGTTATGGCCGCCTGGCGGCTGCGCGGCGAACGCGCACGCAACCTGGTGCTGATGGGCATGGGTGAACCGTTGCACAACTACGAAGCAGTGGCGCGATTCGTGCGCACCGCGACCGATCCGAAGGGAATGGCCTTTTCGCCCAACCGCATCACGCTCTCGACCGCCGGACTCGTGCCGGGCATTCGCCGCATGCAGGCCGACGCACTACCCTGCAACCTGGCCGTCTCCCTGAACGCGACCACGGACGCGGTGCGCGACCGCATCATGCCCATCAATCGCAAATATCCGCTGGCCGAATTGCTTGCCGCGATCCGCGACTATATCGCCGCGCGCGGCGGTAAACGCGTCCTGATCGAATATGTGCTGCTGGACGGCATCAACGACACGCCCGCCGATGCCCGTCGCCTCAGCGGCCTGCTCGCCGATCTCGACATCACGATCAATCTGCTGCCGTTCAACGCCCATGCCGCAGCCCCCTATGGGCGACCGGACGAGCGGCGGGTTGCCGCATTCCGCGACATCCTGCAGCAAGCTGGTTTCGTCACCGTGGTGCGCGATTCGCGCGGGCGGGACATCTCCGCCGCCTGCGGTCAATTGCGCACCGAGATCCGTCAGCGGCGGCGCACTACTGAATATCCTTGTCCGGAATAATCAACATCTCCACCCGTCGGTTGAGCTGACGTCCCGCCGCCGTTGCGTTGCTCGCCCGCGGCTGGGTTTCACCCGCACCGAAGGTATGAATGCGCGTGCCCGCAACCCCGCGCCGCATCAGATACGCCTTGACCGCCTCCGCCCTGCGCTCGGACAGCCGCTGATTGTAGGCTGCCGAACCGGTCGAGTCGGTATGCCCGGTGATCTCGATCGTGGTGCGCGAATAGCGTTTGAGAATGTCGGCCACCTTGTCCAGGGTGTCGTAAAAAGCAGGATTGATCTCGGCAGAATCCACCGCGAACGAAACCTCGTTGCTCATCGTAATCTTCAGGTTCTCGTTCTTCAGCCGCTCGATCTCCACCTGATGCTGCGCCCGCTCGCGCGCCAACCGTTGCTCGAACTCGGCCTGCTGCTTGTCCATGTAATGCCCGACGCCGGCGCCGATCGCGCCTCCCGCCGCCGCGCCAATCAACGCACCGCGCAAAGCGCCACCGGAATGGTCTCCCTGATAGCCGATCACGGCTCCGGCCAGCGCGCCCAGCGCCGCCCCCGCCGCCGCCGATTCCTTGGCATGCCGATTCGGATCGTCCGGCGTGGTGGCGCATGCGCTCAACATCGCCCCCACCGCGATCGTTCCCATCCATTTCCTGTTCATCGCCATCACCTCCATCAGGCCCGCTTGTTCCAGCGGCCATGCCGCGTCATCTTACCCCAGCCACCTTTTTGGCGAAAGAGCCAACGCATGAACCCCATCAAACGAAAGAAGGCCACCATCTGCCGATAACCGAAGTTTTCCAACAAGGCCACAATCAGCAACACCAACACATGCCACGCTTTGGGATAGGTGTTGAACGACAACTCCTCAAGCAACAAGGCGGTAATCGAGAGCAATGTGCCCAGCGCAATCGCGGCGAACAGGAACACCAGAAACGTGGACCAGGCGATATAACCCCATAAATACAAAAGCAGCATCAGCACATAGCCGGCGATCTCGACCACCGGTCCCCACCATTCCACCACCACCATGAATGGGAACGCAAGCCATCCAACCACGCCCCCCCGGCGATGAAACAGAAGATCCCAATTCATCGTCAGGCTTTCCGAAACGCCGCGGTGCCACCGGACGCGCTGATTTTTCAGAATCCCCAGCCGCTCGGGCAATTCGGTCCAGCACACCGCGTCGGCGATAAAGGTGATACGGTAGCGTTGTTTCCACTCCCGCATCTTGCGATGCAAACGCACCACCAACTCCATATCCTCGCCGACAGTATCCGTGCGATAACCGCCAACCGCGACCACCGCATCCTTGCGAAAGAGCCCGAATGCACCGGAGATGATCAGCAGACTGTTGACCAGTTCCCAGCCCAGGCGGCCGAACAGGAAGGCGCGCATGAACTCAACGATCTGAAACAGAGCCAATGGATTATTCGGCAGCCCCACCTTGAGCAGCACACCCTCGCGAATCTCGCAACCATTGGCCGCGCGGATGATGCCTCCACAGGCGATCACCCGATCATCCTCCATGAATGGCCGCACCGCCCGCTGCAAACCCTGCTTGTGAATGATCGAGTCGGCGTCGACCGTGCAGAACAGCGGATAGCGAGAGACATTGATGCCCGCATTCAACGCATCCGCCTTGCCTCCGTTTTCCTTGTCCACCAGACAGAGGTTGGGGAAAACCGAAGAACGATAAATCGCGCGCACTGGCTTCGTCTCGATACGCTGCCAGTAAGGCTCCGGTATCTCCTCCATCGCAAACGCCTCGCGCACCACCCGCAAGGTATCGTCGCTGGAACCGTCATTGACGACAACCACCTCATGCTCGGGATAGTCCAACGCGAGCATCGACTGAATCGACGATACAATCGTGACTTCCTCATTGTAGGCGGGCACGAGCACGCTGATGGGAAGCTCGAATCCGGCGTAGATGGAGGGCAGCGCTGAGGCATCGACCGTCTCCAGATAACGCGAGATCGCCACCGATGCGCTCAAATTAAGCAGCAGGTATCCGCTATTGACCAAGGCAAAATAAACAAGGATCAATAGCTCGACGTCATGCACCAACTCCGGCGACAACATCAAGCCACCACGGTGCGCTCAGTCAACGCCTGCAACAGAGCATCGTGCGCGAAACGGTCCGGTGCATGCTCGATCATGCGCCGGATATTCTCTCTATCGAGGTCCGGCAGGGAAATGATCGCCTGCACAGCGCGCACGCGCACCCAACGATTGCGATCCTCGGCGAGCTGGAGCAACCGCGCCACATCATCGCGATTGCCGATGCGGCCCAACGCAATCGCGACCTGGGTACGGACCACCCATGATGGATGTCGGACAAGCGGGCGCACCATCGCCAGCGACCTCGCCAGCGGTATGCGCCCCAGCAAATAGACGCATCCGGCGACGATATTCTCATCATGATCGTGCAAATACGCGCGCGCCACGCGCAGCGCATCCCGCGCATGAATCAGCTCGAGATAGCGGATCAGGCGCACGACATCCGTTGGTGACGCACGCAGCATCCAATCCGCCAACGGGGCGGACAGACGATCGGCCCCGATTTCCTGGAACAGGCCGGCAAGTCGATCCCGCGGCCAATGCCGGTGGCTGCTCAAACGGCGTAGCAAAGGCTCGATCGCCCGATCCGCATCGAGATGAACCAATGCCTCCATCGCGCTCAGAGACACAATATTTTGCGTATCATCCAGAAAGCGTTCCAGCACAGACCAATCGTCCGCCTCGCCGAAATCGCCCAGTGCGCGAAGAGCGCGCAAACGGATGCGCAGATCGCGCGCGCGCAGTCGCACGCGCGCCCGTTCCACCAGGCCGTATCGATGGGCAAAATCGATCATCCGTTGGCGATAGTCCGCATCGTTGACCGCCTCGAACATGCGACACCACAAATCGATCACCGCGTCAAACACATAGCCGCGCAGCGGCGACAACGATACTTCTTCCCCCGCAAGCCAGCCCAGCATCGCGGACCTCCAGCGCAAACGCGCGACCCGTTTGCGACGCTGTCTGAACGAGAACAGCAAACGCAGGGCGATGATTTGCACAATCAGGAACAGCACCATGGCCATGGACACCACGCCGATCCAGAAGAAAACCTCAACAATCGGGTCAGAAGCGGTATAAAAGTCCAACATGTCCACCCCACCGGTTATAGACATGCCCTTGATGATGGACGTGCAAGCCCCAGGCCGTTCCCCAGCGCGCATTCCACCAATGACGGCCATGCACAGTCACATTCCATACCGGAGTAATGGCCACCCGAGTCGGGCTGATACGCTCCACCTCCTTACCCACCGTATACGCCACGCCAAGCCGGTTATCGGTGGAATAATAATGATCCAGGGTCAGGACATGGTTCGAACCGTTGCCGGCCTGAATCACCTGCGCCCAATTGAAGGTGTAGCTGGCGCGGAAGTTCCCGAAATACCGCTCCACCATCCCGCTGTAGGTCCAAGTTTGCGACTCGGGATAATGGGTCTGCCGCACACCCAGTTGCAGCCCCCAACCATCGGGTAGGGAAAGCAACGCGCCCCCCATCCACGAACTGCTGGGCATAAAGCGATGGCCGGGACTGAACTGGAGGTCGGCAAACAAATGCCCCCAATCCAGCACCGGAATCCCACCACCTACGGTTAGTTGCACATCCTGCAATTGATAACGTGTCACATTCTCCGCCATGGCATGAAACGAACGGTCTTGCGCGTCTTTCATGCGGAACGCCAGGTATTCGCTGGACCAATTGGCGAACCCATTGTTCAGTTGACTATAGGAGCCTCCCACTTCCAGCTCACGCTGCACACTCTTTTCCTCGCGCACCACCCGCTGCCTGTGCCGATGGAGAGACGGCGTGTCTTGCTCTCGCTGCCACCAATCGCGGTCGGGAAAGGCAATCGCGGCCTCGGTGCGGAACCAATCGACATCCACGCCCCCATGCTCCGCACCCGGGGTAGTCAGAATCTTCCACTCCAATTTCCAGGCATCCTCATAGCCGGGATTGCGCGCGCGCAACGCCTCCAGGATACGCAATGCGCGCGGGTAATCGCGCATCCAGGTATAAACTTGGGCCTGGCCGAAGAGATAATCGGCGTTTTGCCCATCCCGACGCAACAGCAACGCATATTGCGCCAACGCCTGTTGATAATGCCCCTGCCATGACAGCAGCCGCGCCAGCAGGAACCGCCCCTCCATATCCCGCGGCGCCTCTTGAAGATGTTGGCGCAACAGGCGTTCAGCCTGGACATACGCTCCCGCCTTCGCCAGATCCCGAGCCCGCTGCACAGGCGACGATGCGTCCTGTGCCCACACGGCCTGAATCCATAGCAGCATCACAATCGTCAACCACCAGCGCATATTCGCTCCCCTATCTTTTTTAGCCGGGCAACAAGTTCGCGCGGATAAAACGGCCGCCGGAGAAAGTCCTCAGCCCCTGCCTCAAGCATACGCACCGCCTCCTTCTCCTGAGTGCGGGACGTCAAAAACACGACCCGCACCGAACGCAGGCCGCGCTCCCGTATATGCGTAAGCAACTCCCCCCCGGAAACATAAGGGGGATTGATATCCGACACCACGATCACAGGCCCCTTAACGCGTTCCAGCCATTGCAATAGCTCCCTGCCATCCGCCACCGCTTGTACATCGAAGCCGGCACGGGTGAGAAAGAACACGAGCAATTCCCGGATATCCGGGTCGACCTCCACCACAAGCACCAACGGTGTTGGCGGAATTCGCTTCGTCACATCCCCTCCCATGCCGCAATACTCTGGAAAACCTCTTCCCATTCTCCTGCGAAGTCAAACGCTTGCGCGTTCGCAAGCGTGGTGCGCACTAGGCGTTTGCGTTAGCATCCCCGGCGATGCAAAGCTTGCCGCACATCACCCTTGAAACCGGCCCCAACCCTCGCGGAGCGGTCATCTGGCTGCATGGGCTCGGCGCGGATGGGCACGATTTCGAACCCATCGTGCTCCAGCTCGGTCTGCCGCGGGACATGCCGCTGCGCTTTATCTTCCCGCACGCGCCGGCCATGCCGGTAACCATCAACGGCGGCTATGTCATGCCGGCCTGGTACGATATCCGCCGCGACGATCTCGGTGTCGAACATGACGAGGCGGGCATCATGCGCTCCGCGCTTGCCATCCAGGCGCTGATCGAGCAGCAAAACATGAAGGGAATCGACAACCGGCGCATTGTCCTGGCCGGCTTTTCCCAGGGCGCGGCGATGGCGCTCCATCTTGGACTTCGCCTGCGCGAGCGCCTGGCCGGCATCATCGCGCTGTCCGGCTACCTGCTGCTGCCCGCGCGCCTAGCCAAGGAAGCCACAAGGGCGGCACTGGAAACGCCGGTGTTCATGGCCCATGGCCTGGACGATCCCATCGTGCCCATCACGCTTGCCGAAGCGGCGCATGACCGGCTCGCAAGGCTCGGCGTCGAGGTCGCATGGCACACCTATCCGATGGCGCACCAGGTGTGCCCCGAGGAAGTTCGCGCCATCGGACGCTGGCTTCAGGAGATCTTGTCCAGCCCCGCCACTTCCTCCGCCTCGACATAAACGCATCCCGGATACACCGGACCGACATCGACGATATACCAGCAGCCGGCACGCAGGCCCAGCTCCACATCGAACACATCGCCCTCGCGCACCAGCTGCAGAATCGCGTCCGGCAGGCGAACGGGACCATAGTCCTGCTGCTGGCTGTCGAAACGAAACAGCACGCCATCCGCAACCAGCGCATAGGCGCGCGCATGCCCTTCGACGAAACGATCAAACGGCTTGCCACGCGCCTCCGGCGCCATCGCGCAGCCCGAACGCGCATAGTCGTAGAGCGCGCGTGCCAACACCGCGGCGCGCATCGCCTCCGGCACGACCTCCTTCAACATCGCGTCGAATTCGAGGAACTGGCGACCGGGCCAATAGCCTCGATCGCGCAAAAAGGTGAACCAGCCGGCCAACACCTCCCCCGCGACGCGAATCATCTCGCTATTGGCCGACTCGCGCAGCAAGAACCAGCCGACGAATTCGCGCACATGGCCGCTGTGCAAACGGGATAGCGGTGCCGCGCCCAAATCGTGCGCCGGTTCGACATCGCCATCGAGCAACTGCATCATCTGCGCTTCCAGCGCGTCCTCCCATTCGCTCATCTCGCCCTGCTCGTCTTCGTCCATATCCTGAAACAGGTCCGAGCAATGGACCAGGTAGCGCGCCAGTTGCTCGAACAACTCCGCTGTCTGTGCTGCGCTCGTGTTGGCGCGCTGTTGCAGATATTCATCCATCGCCTGCTGCAAGGCCAACATCGTTTGTCCACCTCCTTGGCCGCGCTTGCCGATCACGCACGATCTAGCTATGTTGCGCCTGCCGCCGAAACGGCCAATACTATCGTATCGGGAGTCAGATGTATGCAGATCAATGCCACCAGCATTCGTCCGGGAAATATCCTGCAAGTGGACGGCAGCCTTTGGCGGGTGATGAAAACCCAGCATGTCACCCCCGGCAAGGGTGTGGCCTGCATGCAGGTCGAGATGCGCAACATCGAAACCGGCAACAAGACCAACAAGCGATTCAATTCAACCGAGCGCGTCGAGCGGGTCACCCTGTCCCAGCGCGAGATGCAGTTTCTGTATGCCGATGGCGACCAATATCATTTCATGGACATGGAAACCTACGACCAGGTAACCCTGGGCCGCGACATGCTCGAACACGCGCTTCCCTACCTGTTGCCTGAAATGCAGGTGATCATCGAATTCCACGAAGACCGCCCGCTGAACGTGCAACTGCCGCAAACCGTGGTGCTGACCGTCGTCGAGTGCGACGCGGCGATCAAGGGACAAACGGCAACCGGCTCCTACAAGCCGGGCAAGCTTGAAACCGGCGCGCCGATCATGGTGCCGCCCTATCTCGAGCCCGGCACGCGCGTGAAGGTGAACGCCGAAACCGGCGAATACATCGAGCGTGCCTGAACACACCGGCCGGCCCGGGCATTGACGGGACCATGACCATGCGCCGAGCGCTTGCCGTGCTCCTTGTCGCCGTTTGCGTCGCGCCGCTCGTGGCTGTCGCGGAGGAGGCGGTGGACCTGGCCACCGTCCTGCGCAAGGTGCTCGCCGCCCACCCCGAGCTGGACGTTGCGCGCATCGACAGCGCGATCGCGGATACGGCATCCGCACAGCTTGCCGGCATGCTCGATACGCGGGCCACCGCCAAAGCCGGCATCGCCCAGAATCAAACCCCGGTCAACAGCAGTTTCCAGCCGATCGAAACCCGCACCGCGCAGCTGACCGCCGGGTTGACCAAGCCGCTGGCCACGGGTGACACCGTGGGCGTCGCGCTGGATTACAACCGCAGCAAGCAACTGTTCAATTCGCCGTTCATCAGCCAGCTGGCGGCGATCAATCCATCCTATCAAAGCCAGCTCAACATCAGCATCCGTCACCCGCTTGCGCAGGGAAAGGGGTTGCCCGCTTATCATCAGGGGCTGCGCGCGGCCAAGGCGCGCCAACATGCCAGCCGATGGCAGCAGCGCATCATCGCCCATCAACTTGCCCTGCAGGCCTTGAACCTGTTTTACCAACTCGCATTGGACGACATCAATCTTCACTTTGCGCGCCTGGCCGTACAACGCGCCGAACGCCTGCTCGCCTATCAGCGCAAGCGCGAGGCCTTCGGCCTAGTCGAGGAAAGCGACCGCCTGCAAGCGGCGGCATTGCTGGCCCAGCGGCGCACCCAACTGGCCGAGGCCGAGGCACGGCGGGCCAATGACCAGAGCGCCCTGAACCGGCTCATGTTGCGCGATCCCGACGCTCCGCTGCGTGTGCGCCTGCCCGAGGACCCTCCCGCATCCCACATCCCGTCCCTTGCGCAGGCTGTGGACAACGCACGCGCGCATCGCGCCGAGCTGAAAGCCATCGAGGAGCAACTCCAGGCCGCCGAAGCCGAACTGGAGATCGCGCGCGACAAACTGCGCGCCCAGCTCGATCTGGTCGCCGAACTTGGCACGCGCGCGCTGTCCGGATCGGCGGGCACCACGCTCGCCCGCACCTTCAGCATCAACGACCATTATGCCGCGCTTTCGCTGGAATTCTCAGACGCGATCGAGGGGCGCGCCGAACGCGCCGCCGTCCGCGCGGCCGAACTCAAACGCGAACGCGCGCTGGCCGAGCGGCGCAAGGCGCTGGAAAGCATTCGCGACGAACTGGCACGCGCCGCCACCCAAATCCGCACCCTGGCGCCGACATTGCGCCTGGCACGCGTGCACGCCGCCGCCGAGCGCCGCAAATTTGCGCAGGAAATGACCCGCTATCGGCAAGGACGCAGCGATACGGCGAAGCTGATTCAGTTCGAAGGCGACCTGCATAACGCGGAGCTGCTCGCCGAGCTGAAACATGTGCAATGGCTGCTTGCCTGCCAACAATACCGCTGGGCGCAGGGCATGCTGCTTGCGGCACTGAACGTGCCGACTGCGAACGGGAGCTGACTGCGGATGCAACGGATGATCGCCTTCTTCGTCCGGCGCGGGGTTATCGTCAACCTGCTGTCGCTGTTTCTGCTGTTCGCCGGCATTTACGCGGCGCTGAACATTCAACGCGAGGCTTTTCCGAGCGTGAACTTCGATGTCGTGGTCATCAACGCCGCCTATCCCGGCGCCGCCCCGCGCGAAGTCGAGCGCCTGCTGGTCACCCCGATCGAACGCGAGTTGAAAGGCGTCAACGGCATCAATGCGATCCGCTCCACCGCCTATCTTGGCCGCATGCAAATCACGATCGAAGTCGATCCGGACTACGAGGATCGCTCACGCCTGGTTTCCGACGTGCAGCAAGCCATCAACCGCGCCGACCTGCCAAGCGACCTGCCCGCCGATCCGCTGATCACCGAGGTCAAGTCCGAAGAGGCGCCGGTGCTCACCTTTTCGATTTTCGGTGACTTTACCCCGCTTGAACTCAAGCGCTTATCGGACGAGATCGAGGACGATGTGCTGGATATCGACGGCGTGGCGAGAGTGCTGGTGCAAGGCGACCGCAAGCGCGAAATCCGCATCGTGCCAAACCCGGTTAAAATGCGTGCGCATCGCGTATCGATCAACGACATCATCACCCTGGTTCGCGGCTGGAACATCGACGCTCCGGGCGGCCGGCTGAAAGCGCCGGAAGGGCAAAGCATCATTCGCATCACCGGCGAATTCCGCTCCGCCGATGACGCCGCGCACCTTGTGCTGCGCGCCAACGACCGAGGCCAGGCCCTGTATCTGGGCGATGTGGCCGAGGTACGCGAAACATTGGAGCAGCCCAGCCGCTATGTGGGCGCGCAAGGCAAGCCGGCGGTCAACATGATCGTGCTGAAGAAGGGCGACAAAGACATCATCGAACTCGTCGATGCGGTACGCGCGTACCTGAAAACCGTGCCCCAGCGTTACGGTGACAGGGTGCAAGTACGCGTTTACAACGATTTCTCCACGATCACCCGCTTGCGTCTGGGGGTCTTGACCAGCAATGGCGCGATCGGCCTTGCGCTGGTGCTCTTGACTCTGCTTCTCTTCCTGCGTCCGGCGGTCGCGTTCACCACCGCCTGGGGGCTGCCGGTCATCTTCTTTTCCGGACTGTTGGTGCTCTATCTAGCCGGCGTCACACTGAACCTGTTGACCATGTTCGGCTTCATCATGGTGCTGGGGCTGATGGTCGACGATGCAATCATCATCGGCGAAAACGCGACCTGGCATATGGAACGGGGATTGAGCCCGGAACAAGCCGCCATCGTGGGCACCAACGAACTGCTCGGACCGGTCTCCGCCACCGTGCTGACCACCATTGTCGCCTTCCTGCCCCTGATGCACATGGATGGCATCATCGGCAAGTTCGTGTTCTCGATCCCTGTTGTGGTGGTCGTGCTGCTGCTGTTCTCGTGGCTGGAGGCGATCTTCATCCTGCCCAATCATATCCGCGACGTGGCCAACCCGAACAAGCATCCGGGCGAGCGGCGACTGTTCGTCTGGCTCACCGGGCTTTATGCCCGGAGCCTGGAGAAGGCGCTGAAGTTGCGTTATCTCACCATCCTGCTCACGCTGATGGGCCTTGCCGGCGCTCTGATGCTGGCGACCCATATGAAATTCCAGCTGTTCCCCGCCGGCGCCGAAAGCACGTTCTATCTGCGCGTCAACCTGCCTCCCGGCACAACACTCGAACAAACCTGGGACACCCTGGTACGCATCGACCGCGAAGTGCGCAAGCGCATCGATCCGGCCATCCTGGAAACGACGACGATGATCGCGGGCGAAAACAGCGCCGATCAACGCGAGGCGCTGAAGCAACTGGGCGATCGCTTCGGCTTCGTGCGCGTGATCCTGATCCCATTCACCGAGCGATCGATCTCCGCGTATACGGTCATGCAACGCATCCAGCGCGAGCTACCGCCGCTGTTCCCCAAGCTGGACATCAGTTTCGCGATGCAAAAGCCCGGCCCCCCGGTCGGACGCGCGCTGCAGGTCGAGCTCACCGGCAAGGACGAAACCGCGCTGACCCGGGTGGCCCGTCGGCTGGAGGCCATGCTGCGTGACATTCCGGGCGCGCACGCGATCGAATCGGATCTGGAGGCCGGCGACCCCGAGCTGCATATCGTGCTCGACCGCAAGCTGGCGGCCTATGCCGGCATCGATCTGGCCACCGTGGCCACCCATATTCGGGCCGCGTTTGACGGCCTGCGCGTATCCACCCTGAAGCGCGGCAAGGAGGAAGTGGATGTCACCATCCGCTATCCCGAAGCGGCCAAGCATGATTTACGCACCCTGTTGCAACTGGAAATTCCGAACCGACGCGGCGGCCTGATTCCGCTTGGGCGGGTGGCGCACCTGGCAAGCGCAAGCGGTCTGAACAGCGTGCGCCACAAGGATGGCAATCGGGTGATCAATGTTTCCGCGGAAGTGGATACGCAACGTCTCACCTCCAAGCAACTGAATCGCATCGTACGCGCACGCGCCGCGCAATGGCTGGGCGAGGATGCCGCCAGGGTCCATTATCATCTCGGTGGCGAGGAAGAGCGTAGCCAGGAATCCGTGCGTGGGCTGCTGTTCAGTTTCGTGTTCGCCCTGCTCGGCATCTTTGTGATTCTGGCCATCCAGTTCAACAGCATCGGCTATCCGATCCTGGTCATGCTGGCGATTCCGTTTGGCGCGATTGGCATCGTCGTCGGCTTTTTCCTGCACGGACAACCGATCTCGTTCATGGCCCTGATGGGCTTCGTCGCGCTTTCCGGGGTGGTGGTCAACGCCTCGCTGGTCATGGCGGTGTTCATCCAGCGCCAGCTTGCCGCGGGCGTTCCCTGGCGCAGTGCCATTGTCGAGAGCGGCAAGCGCCGGCTGCGCGCGGTGCTGCTGACCGCGATCACCACCGTGGTCGGGCTACTGCCCACCGCCTACGGCTGGGGTGGCCACGATCCGTTCGTGGCGCCGATGGCGCTCGCGCTTTCCTGGGGGCTGATGTTCTCGACGGTGATTACCCTGTACTCGGTACCCGCCGCGCTCGGCATCGCGCTGGATGTCAAGCACCTGCTGCAGCGACTGGTGCGCCGGGGATAAGCTGTACCGCGTGGATCGTGCGTCCGCCGTGCCGCACATCCAGCGCATCCAGAGCGGGCATCCCCAACGCCTGTACGCACGCCTGATCCGGCGCAAGCACCAGGCAACGCCAGCCAGCGAAGGCGTGCGCCAGATGTCTGCCGATTCGCGCATAAAGCGCCCGCGCATCGCCGCCGATGCGCCGACCATAGGGCGGATTCAGCAGCAGCACCCCCTGCTCACCCTCGCGGTCCAGGGCAAAAAAGTCGCGCTTCTCTATCGATAGCATCTCCTCGACCCCGGCGCAGGCCGCGTTGGCGCGGGTCCACGCAACCGCCCGCGGATCGAGGTCGCTGGCATGGATCCGCACGCTTGGCTTGCGCCGCATGCGTTCGGCGCGCGCCATCGCCTGCCGCCATCGGCGCAAGGTAAACCCCGGCCAACCGACGAAAGGGAAACGATGGTTCACCCCGGGCGCGCATTGCGCGGCCATCAGCGCGCCCTCAATGGCCAGCGTGCCCGAGCCGCACATCGGCACCCACAAGCGCTGCTCCGCACGCCAGTCCAGCCACTGCAGCAAAGCGGCGGCCAATGTCTCACGCAACGGCGCCCTGCCCGGGTATCGGCGATAGCCGCGTCGATCCAGGCGTTCGCCGGACGCATCCAGGCTCAATTGACAGCGATCATCGTACATGCGCAAATAGACCGTCAGTTCACGCGGGCGCCCGTCCGTTGCGTCCGCCCGGCGCAAGCGGGCGTGAACCGCATCGCGCAGTACCGCCTGCAACCGACCACTATGCAACAGCCGTGAACGATGACTTTCCGCGCGCACATGCACCTCGCCATCGCGCCGCACATAATGTTCCCAGCGCAGCCGACGCGCCTTGTTGAACAGCTCGGGAAACGAACACGCGCGAAATTCGGCCAGACGCACCAACAGCCGAGTGGGCACGCGGGCGCGCAGGCTGATCCGCATCAAGCCCGTGGGACTTACGCGAAACGCAACACCTCCATGCGCCGGGCGGAGTGTCCTGGCACCGAGCGCGGCGAGTTCGCGTGCCGCAATTGTTTCCAGACCGGGCAGCACCACCGCGAAAACATGCACACCATCGTCCATGCGCACAGCCTAGCATGCGGGCACGCGCATTGCTTTTCTCCGCCCACCGCCTAGCCTTGCAGCAATGTTTTCGCGCAAGGAATCATCATGCCGATCAATCTGCAACCGCTGACCATCTCCGGCAAGGAAGTCCTCCCTTTGATCGAGGGCGGCAAGGGCATCGCCGTTTCGACCGGTCAGTGTTCGGGTGCCTGGGCCGCAGCCGGTGGCGTTGGCACGTTCTCGGCCGTCAACGCCGACCGTGTCGATGAACATGGCAACATCGTCCGCACCGTGTTCCACGGGCGCACACGCAAGGAGCGCTTCGAGGAACTGATTACGCAGGCCATCGCAGGCGGCATCGCGCAGGCAAGAATCGCGCATGAGATCGCCGGCGGCGAAGGGCGTATCCATATGAACGTGCTGTGGGAAATGGGGGGTGCGGAACGCGTGCTGGAAGGCGTGATGCAGGGCGCCAAGGGGCTGATCCACGGCATCACCTGCGGTGCCGGCATGCCCTTCCGCCTGGCACCGCTGGCCGCGAAATATCAGGTCTATTATTACCCGATCGTGTCTTCCGCGCGCGCCTTCCGCGCGCTGTGGCTGCGTTCCTATCGCAAAGTGCCCGAATGGCTGGGCGGTGTGGTCTATGAGGATCCCTGGCTGGCCGGCGGCCATAATGGCCTGTCCAACTCGGAAAATCCCGACGCACCCGAACCTCCATACCCGCGCGTGGCCATGCTGCGCAAGACGATGAACGAGTTCGGCCTGGATCGGGTGCCGATCATCATGGCCGGCGGCGTGTGGTGGCTGAGCGAGTGGACGGACTGGCTGGACAATCCGGAAATCGGCCCGATCGCGTTCCAGTTCGGCACGCGCCCGCTGCTTACGCGCGAGAGTCCGATTTCGGATGCCTGGAAACAGCGGCTGCTGCGCCTGAAAAAGGGCGACGTACGGCTGAATCCGTTTTCGCCCACCGGCTTCTATTCATCGGCCGTATACAACGACTTCCTGCATGAGCTGTATACGCGGGCGGACACGGAAATGGCGTTCGTCGACCATCCCGCGGGCGACCACACCGAACCGTTCAGCTTTGGCGTGCGCAACAAGACCGTGTACCTCACCCGGCACGACAAGAAGCGTGCGCTGGCCTACATCGCCGAGGGCCGAGCCAAGGCGCTGCCGACGCCGGACTCCACGCTGATTTTCGTCAGCGAGGAAAAAGCGCGCGAAATCCGCCAGGATCAACTCGATTGCATGGGTTGCCTATCGCAATGCAAATTCTCCAACTGGGCAACCAATGAACGCGGCACCACCGGACGTAAGGCCGATCCCCGCAGCTTCTGCATCCAGAAAACGCTGCAGGAAATCGCCCACGGCGCGGATCCCGACAAGCATCTGATGTTCGCCGGCCATGCGGCCTATCGCTTCGCGCAGGATCCGTTCTACGCCGGCGGCTTCATCCCGACAGTCAAACAGCTCGTGCAACGCATCACCACCGGCTACTAGCCGACGCTAGGCAAGGCCAAGACGCTTGCGCATCGCCGCCATATGCGCCTCGGCCTCTTCCCTCGCCTCCGGCGAGTCGTGATCGCGATCCACCCAGCGCAGCGCGCGCGCATCGATTTCCGACAAAAAGGGCGACGGCGCGCATTTCTCCACCTGACCATAGCGCCGGCGCTGCCTGGCATGGCTCAAGGTGAGATGAAAACGCGCGCGGGTCATCGCCACATACATCAGCCGGCGCTCCTCCTCCATACGCTGCTCCTCCACCGCCTGGCGATGCGGAAACACGCCATCCTCCAGCCCGACCACATAGACATGGTCGAACTCCAATCCCTTGGCCGCATGCACGGTCATCAGGCGGACCTGCCCCGTCGGTTCCTCATCCTCGCGCTCGGCCATCAGGAACACCTGTTGCAGAAACGCATCCAGTTTGCCTCCCGCCGCGGCATGACGCAGCCACCAACGCCTGAGTTCCCGCAGATTGCCCAGCCGACGTTCCAATTGCCGTTCGTCCTCGGCCTCCCGTCGCAGCGCGCGCTCCAGACCGCTCTCCTCCAGCAACAGATCGAACGCCTGCTCCGGAGCAAGCCGGGCGAACGCTTGCGCCAGCCGGTCGATCATGGCACCGAACGCGCGCAATTGCTCGCCGCGCCGATGCGTCAGTGCATCGTGCTGGCACGCCGCCAGCAGGGAACAGCCATGCGCTTCGGCGAACATGCCTAGTTCACTCAACGCCCGGTCGCCGATGCCACGACGGGGTCGGGCAATCGCGCGCATGAAGGCCAGATCGTCATCCGGATTTTGGATCAGGCGCATATAGGCCAGGGCATCCTGAATTTCCGCCCGCTCGAAGAACGACAGCCCGCCACTGACATGGTACGGAATGCGCTGCTCGCGCAACGCCATCTCCAGCGCGCGCGACTGATACGACGCGCGGTACAGGACGCAAAACGCATCCCAGCCGGCCTCCGTGGTGGCATGGCGGGCCCGAATATCCCCGGCCACGCGCCTGGCCTCCTCTTCCGGTGTCGGACAACTCCATACCCGCACCGGCTTGCCCGGTCCGAGGTTCGAGCGCAAGGTTTTGCCCAAGCGCTCTCCGTTGTGCGCAATCAGGGTATTCGACGCCTGCAGAATCGCGCCTGTGGAGCGATAGTTCTCCTCCAGCCGAATGACGGTCAAGGAAGGATAGTCGCGCTCCAGTTGGAACAGATTGCGCACCTCCGCCCCGCGCCAGCCATAGATCGACTGATCGTCATCGCCCACCACCGTCAAGTTGCCGTCCGCGGGCACCAGCAGACGCAACAAGGCGTACTGCACACGGCTTGAATCCTGATATTCATCGACAAGGAAATGCCGCGCGCGCATGCGCCACAGTGCGCGCACCTCGTCATGGTTCTCAAGCAGACGAATCGGCAATACCATCAAATCGTCGAAATCGACCGCATTCATACGCGCAAGCAACGCATCGTAGCGGGCACGGATGTCCGCGACACGATCGGCATCGGCACCCTGCAGCATGCCGTTTTTCAACAGCGACACCCGCCTGAGCACCTGCTCCACCTGCTCGCTGTCGGCCGGCAGCTTCATCTCGGCCAGCACCGAGCGCATAGCGGATTTTTGCTCGCTGGTGCCAAACACGCTCAAGTTCGCGCCCCGTTCGACCAACCCCGCATGTTCGCGCACGATGGCCAGTCCCAATGCATGAAACGTGCAGATGCGCAATCCGTTGGCCAGGTCACCCAGCCGCGCAGCCAGCCTGTCACGCATCTCGCGCGCCGCCTTGTTGGTGAAGGTCACCGCGGTGATCGCGTCCGGCGGCACATCGCGTTCGATCAGCGCGGCGATACGCTCGGTAATCACCCGTGTCTTGCCCGAACCCGCCCCGGCGAGCACCAGCAACGGGCCACCACGGTGGAACACCGCGCGATATTGCGCCTCGTTCAGCTTCGCGCCCGACATGGCCGCGCAGCCTATGCACGCGCACGACGCGCGCAAGCCTGGCCGAGCCGCGTCGGCACCCTATAATTCATCTATGGACATCCCGGCGCATGTGTTTCGCGAGTACGACATCCGAGGTCTGGCCGGCAGCGAACTGGACGAGGATTTCGCCTATCGGCTGGGCATGGCGTTCGCCGCCTTGCTCGATACCCCGCCCGACACGCCGCTGGTGGTGGGTAGGGATGTGCGCCTTTCCGGCCCCCGCCTGCAACGCGCTGCGATGCGCGGTCTGCGGGATGCCGGTCGCGATGTGTGCGACATCGGCATTGCCCCCTCGCCGCTCGCCTATTACTGCGTGTTCCAATATCGACTGGCCGGCTGCCTGCATGTGACCGCCAGCCACAACCCGGCGGCCTACAACGGCTTCAAGATGATGCGTGGCCGCGACAGCCTGCATGGCGCGGAGTTGACACGCCTGCGCGCGCTGGTCGCGCAAGCGCCGGCATCGACGCACAGGCGGCGCGGTCGCTATACCCAACGGGACTTTAGCGACGCCTATATCGCGCATCTCGCCGCCGACTGTACCCTCGACCGCCCCTTGCGGGTGGCCATCGATGCCGGCAACGGGCCATCCGGCCTGATTGCCGCCCGACTGTACCGGCGCCTGGGGTGCCAGGTGGTCGAACTGTATTGCGAACCGGACGGGCGCTTTCCCCATCATCACCCGGACCCAAGCGTTGCGGAAAACCTGCGCGACCTGGCCGCATGCGTGCGCCGCGAGCGCTGCGACCTCGGCATTGCGTTCGATGGCGATGGAGACCGCATTGGTGTGGTCGATGAAACGGGTACGGTCATCAGTCCCGACATGCTGCTCCTGGTACTCGCCCGCGACCTCTTACGCACCCATCCTGGCGCGACGATCATCTCCGAGGTCAAATCCTCCGCGCAACTGTATCGCGGCATCCGGGAGGCGGGTGGCAAACCATTGATGTGGCGCACCGGGCATTCGCCGATCAAGGCCAAGATGCGCGAAAGCGGCGCGCTGTTGGCCGGTGAAATGAGCGGGCACATCTTCTTCGCCGATCGATATTTCGGCGTTGACGACGCCGTCTATGCGGGCGCACGGCTGATGCAGGTGCTCGCGGCGCAACATGCGCCGCTGTCTTCGCTATTGGCCGATATTCCGCGCATGTGCGCAACGCCGGAAATTCGGCTGCCATGTCCGGAACCGTTGAAGTTCGAACTCGTGGAACAGGCCATCACGCATTTCCGCGCCCAGGGATATGCGCCCATCACGATCGACGGCATGCGCCTGCACCTGGACGAGGACTGCTGGGGACTGCTGCGCGCCTCGAACACCCAGGACGCGCTTGTGCTGCGCTTTGAAGCGCCGAATCCGACGCGCCTTGCCGAGGTGCGCCGCCTGATCGAAGACTGGCTGCGACCACGTCTTGCCTAATCCACCGCCACCCGCTCGGGACGCCAGAACTGCGCCATACGGGAATCCAGCGCAATCTCGCAATACGCGGCATGCGCCTCACGAATCAAGGCATGATCGGCCACGACATCCACCACGCGAAAACCCGCCTCGCCGCTTTGCTGCACCCCCAGCGCATCCCCCGCGCCGCGCATCTCGAGGTCGGCCTCGGCCAGGGCCAGTCCATCATGGCAATCGACCATGGTGGCCAACCGCCTCCGTCCCGCCTCGCCCAGCGCCTCATCGGTAAGCAGGATGCAATACCCTTGCGCGCTGGCTCGCCCGACACGCCCACGCAACTGATGCAACTGCGCCAGCCCATAGCGTTCGGCGCGTTCGATCACAATCAAGCGCGCCTCGGGCACATTGACGCCGACCTCGATCACGGTGGTGGCAACCAGCAAGCGACAATCGCCCTCGGCAAAGGCATGCAACCGTGTCCGCTTGTCCGCGCCCTTCAGGCGCCCGTGCAGCCCCAACACGCCCGCGTCGGGAAAGCGCGCACGTAACCACGCCACGCGCTGCTCCACCGACACCCCGTCCTCCCGCGCCTCGACATGCGGCACAATCCAGTAAATGCGGCCGCCATCCGCCAGAATACGCCGCATCCCGGCCAACAGTGCCGGCATGCGCTCCACGGTTAGCACCCGCGTCTCGACCGGCTTGCGTCCCGGCGGCATGCCGCGCATCAGACTCAGATCCATATCGCCGTACAACGCGAGCGCCAGCGAGCGCGGAATTGGCGTCGCCGTCATCGCCAACAGATGCACCGCGTCCGCATGACCGGCATGGGGATGCTCGGCCAACGCCCAGCGTTGCCGCACACCAAACCGATGCTGTTCATCGACGATGGCCAGTCCCAAACGATGAAAGTGCACGTCCTCGCGCAACAACGCATGGGTTCCGACCACGCAGGCGATCCGCCCCTCGGCCAAATCGCGCAGCAGCCGTCTGCGCTCCGCCGTGCGCATACCACCGGTCAGCAAGGCCGGCGCGCAACCCAGCGGCGCAAGCAGCGCACGGAGCCCCGCCGCATGCTGCGCGGCCAGCACCTCGGTCGGCGCCAACAGCGCGCCCTGCCAACCGTTGTCATGCGCATGCGCCAACGCCAAGGCCGCAATCCATGTCTTCCCCGCGCCGACGTCCCCCTGCAACAGGCGATGCATGCGCCGACCGGTGTATAGGTCCGCCTTGATCTCGCGCCAGGCGCCGGCTTGCGCGTCGGTCAAAGGATGCGGCAAACTGGCGATGAGTCTCGCAGCAAGCGTATCATGCCGCATCGCCGGTGCCGGCTTGCGTGCCGCCTGACGCTTGCGCCGTATCAGCGTCAGATAGACCCAGATTTCCTCCAGCTTGATGCGCGTAAGACAAGCCCGCCTGTCGGTTGCGATATCCGGCGCATGGATGCCCCGCAACGCCTGCGCCAGGGACAATGGCGAAAACCGCGCCAGCTGCGCATCCAGCGGCGAACTTGCCTCCAGCGGCAGGCGGGCAAGCAACCAGCCGATCCACCCTGCCAGCCGACGACTGGAAAAGCCGGCCAACGCCGAATACAGGGGCGTGATCCCGGGTGTGAAGCGATCAAGGGGCAGCCATTCGGGATGACTCATCCGCCATTGCCCCCGCCACAACTCCGCCCGCCCGCGCACGGTGAGTCTTTGCCCGGGCGCAAGCCGCGCATCCCGCAGCAGATAGGGGGAGTGGAAAAAGCTCAGCACGATTTCGCCCGTCTCGTCCGCAAGCCGCACCAGCACCCGCATCCGCCGCCCCTGTCCCTCGGCGCGTCGCGCAAGCACCCGACCGCCAACACGCGCCTCCTCGCCGGGACGCAACGCCGCAACCGGCGTAAGCGTCCGATCATCGCGATAACCCTTCGGCAAGTGCAGCAGAAGATCGCCCGCCGTCTTCATGCCCTGCGCCTGGAGCCGACGTTCGGCCGCAGCCCCGATACCCTCCACCCAGCCAAGCGGGCGCAGCAGATAGTCATACATGGCGCAATGTTGACACGTCGCGCGGGCCGAACACAAACGCGCCGCACTTTTTGCTTGTCTGTGCACCGCCGTTGGCCTAAAGTGCGCCCCCGATTTTGGAGGTGTCACTCATGGCCAAACGTTGCGAAATCTGTGGAAAGGGTCCGATGACCGGCAACAACGTCAGTCACGCCCACAATACCAGCCGCCGTCGTTTCCTGCCGAATCTCAAGCAGGTGCGCGCAATCGTCGGCGGCCGGGTGAGCCGCATCAAGGTTTGTACCCGGTGTCTGCGTTCGGGCAAGGTCGTCAAGGCGGCCTGATCCGACCGTCATTCAGCCAGTTACGGGGCGCCGCACGGCGCCCCTTTTTCATGCCTTGGGCACACGCGCGACCACCTCGATCTCAACCTTGGCCCCAAGCGGCAACGCGGCCACGGCCACGGTTGCGCGCGCGGGACGATGGGCACCAAGCCATTCGGCATACAAGCCGTTGACCTCGGAAAAATCGTCCATGTCGGTCAGAAAAATCGTCGCCTTCACAATATCCTGCTCCGAGCACCCCGCCTCGGCAAGCACGGCGGACAGGTTGCGCATCGCTTGGCGCGCCTGCGCGGCCACATCCACCCCCGCCAGTCGCCCCGTTTCGGGTATCAGTCCGATCTGCCCCGAGGCATAGAGCATCCCGTCGCATACCATGGCCTGGCTGTATGGTCCCACGGCCCTGGGTGCCGCCTCGCTGTGAATCGCTTTCATCGTCATGATTCCTCCTCGCTATGTTTGCGCGCACCGAAAATGCCGCGCAATGTTTCTCCGATCCCCCGGGCCATCCCCTTGAGTCCCACGCGATTGCGCCGCTCCACGCGCACCACACCGGGCACCCGCTTGAGCGCACGCAACAGCTCGGCCAGTTGCCGCCGGTCCTCGACGCTGACCAGAAACAGCAGTTCGGTCATCGCGCCGGCCCGCTGATGCAGTTGCAGATCCTCGATGCTCGATCGCCCCTCCGCGATACACTGGGACACGCGTGCCAGCATACCGCGCTCGTTGCGCGTCAGCACGCGGATGCCGGTCAGGAACGTCTTGCCCGGTTCCGGCAGCCAGTGGACCTCGATCCAGTCCTTGTCGTCACCACGCACCTCGGGACATTTGCGATGGTGCAACACCATGCCGCGTCCGGTGACGAATTGGCCCAGCACCGGATCGCCGGGAATCGGATGGCAGCATTCGGCCGCATGCATCAAGGTCCGCTCCATACCCCGCATCTTGAAGCGTCGCATACCGCGGTCGCTCGCCGCCTCGAGCAGGGCATGCACCGGAATGTCGCCGCGCCCGAGCTTCTCGAGCAAGGCCTGTTCATCGGCACAGCCAAAATGACGGCACAATTCGGGGCTGGCATGCTCGCGCCCCAGCGCCTCGCGCAGAAACTTGCGCCCGATACGTCGGCTGACTTCCCGCTCCTGACGGCGAAACCAAGCGCGAATGGCCTGCCGCGCGCGGGGGGTACGCACATATTGCAACCATTGCCGGCTCGGCGTCTGATCCGGACTGACCATCACCTCGATCTGATCGCCATTGCGCAGCCGCTGCTGGAAGTCGGCCATCTCCCCATTGATACGCACGCCGATGCAATGATTGCCCACATCGGTGTGCACCGCATAAGCGAAATCCAGCGGCGTGGCGCCGCGCGGCAATGCGAAGATGTCGCCGTCGCGGCTGAACACGTACACCTCCTGCACGAACAGGTCGAGGCGCACATCCTCGAGAAACTCAGATGGGTCCTCGCTCTGCTGAATCAGTTCGGTGAGATGCTTGAGCCATTTGAAGCTTTCGCGATCGCGCGCGTCGGCATCGTCGCTCTTGTACAGCCAGTGCGCGGCCACGCCGTCCTCCGCGTAGCTATGCATCGCCTCGGTGCGGATCTGCACCTCGATGCGAAAATTCTCCGGCCCGATCACCGCCGTGTGCAACGATTGGTAGCCGTTCGGCTTCGGCAGCGCGATATAGTCCTTGAAGCGTCCGGGCACCGGGCGATACAGTCCATGCACCAGCCCCAGCGCCTTGTAGCAGGACGGGATGTCGGCAACGATGACGCGAAACGCGACCAGGTCATAAATCTCATCGAAATTGACATGCTTGCGCTGCATCTTCTGATGAATGCTGTACAGGTGCTTCATCCGCCCCTGCACACGCGCCTCCATGCCGTTGCGCTTGAGCGCCTCCTGAATAATGCCTTCCAGGTGCTTGCGCGTGCGACCCAGCTCCTCGATCCGGTCGGCCATCTTTTCAACCAAGCGTTGGTAGGCCTCGGGCTCGGTATGCGCAAAGGCCAGGTCCTCCATCTCCTGCTTGATCCAGTGCATGCCCAAACGATGGGCCAGCGGAGAATAGATCTGCAGCGTTTCCTCCGCGATGCGCCGACGCTTGGCTTCCGGCAGAAAGCTCAAGGTGCGCATATTGTGCAGCCGGTCCGCCAGCTTGATGATCAACACACGCACATCGCGCGCCGTGGCCAGCAACATCTTGCGGAAGTTTTCCGCCTGCTTGTGTTCCGAGGAATGAAAGCGAATCTGGCCGACCTTGGTCACCCCGTCGACCAACCGGGCCACCTCCGCACCAAAGCGGGACTCGATGTCCTCGAGCGTGACATCGGTGTCCTCCACCGTATCGTGCAGGATCGCAGCCACGATGCTCGCCTCGTCCATGCGGATCGAAGCCAATATATCGGCCACCGCCAGCGGATGCACAATGTAGGGCTCGCCGGACGAGCGAAACTGTCCGGCATGGGCGTGGGCCGCAAAGACATAGGCGCGATTGATCCGTTCGATGTCCATGCGCGGCGCATAGCTGCGCACACGCTCGGTGATTTCGTAGATTCGGCTCACCGCGTGGCCGCGAACATCACGCCACGCGCTTCAGGTTTCATCGGTCACATCGGCAACGCGGACACGCGGCGACACTTACTGCCCGTCCTCCGGCGCCTCCGCCGCTTCCTCCTGCTGGCGCGCACGTGCTTCCAGCTCAAACAATGTCTCCCAGGTGATATGCCCGGCCCCGATCTCGCGCAGGGCGTGCACCGTCACCTTGTCGCCCTGATCGTCGCCGAGCCGGGGCATCCCCTTGAGCAATTGACGCGCACGGCGCGACGCCAACAGCACCATCTCAAAGCGATTGGGATAATGACGAATGCAATCTTCCACCGTTACGCGAGCCATCTGGCACCACCTCCATCTTGCGAATGCGCCAAACCTAGGAAGCGTCCGGGCAAAAGGCAACCCGTACCAACGCGCTGAACGCATCCGGCGAGAACGGCTTCTGGATGAAGCCGGCCAGCCTCTTGCCCTTGAAATGCGCGGTCGCTTCCTCCTCGCTGTAGCCACTGGTCAGAATCACGCGCACATCCGGATCGATGCGGCACAGCTCGCGATAGCAGGTCTTGCCATCCATGCGTGGCATGGTCATATCCAGCACCACCCCGGTGATATCGCGATGATGCGCGCGGAACAGTTCGACGGCACGCTCCCCATCCTCCGCCTGCAGCACATCAAACCCCATCTCGGACAGGATCAAGCAGGCCAATTCGCGAATCGCCTGCTCATCGTCGACAACCAGCACCAGCCCGCTCAAGCCGCCAGGCAGCGGCGCCTCCGGCTCGGCGGAAGTGATGGCCGGACACTCGCCTTCGGCAAGCGCGGGAAACAGGACGCGAATCGTCGTGCCGTCCCCCGGCTCGCTATACACGCGGATCGCGCCATGATGCCCGCGCACGATCCCCAACATCGCACTCATTCCCAGCCCACGGCCAGTAAACTTGGTCGTGAAGAATGGATCGAACATCTGACGCTGGGTATCCTTGTCCATGCCACAACCGGTATCCGACACCTCGAGATAGACATAGCGGCCCGGCTTCGCCTGCTCATCCGCAATCGAGTCCGCAAGATAGGCCCGATCAACCTCCATCACCCCGGTGGCCAGCGCAATCACGCCCGGCTGCTCGCCGATCGCCTCGTTGGCATTGGTAATCAGGTTCATGATTACCTGTTGCAATTGCGCCTGATCCCCCTCGATGGCCGGCAGCGCGACGGACAGGCGATAACGAAGGCTGATCTGCTTGCCGATCGACACATCCAGCAGCATGGCCATCTCGCGCACCAACCGCGACAAGTCCAGCCGCTTGAGCACGAACGCCCCCTTGCCCGAATAGGCCAGCATTTGCTGGCACAAGTCCGCCGCGCGCTTCGCGCTCTGCTCAATACGCGCCAGTTTTTCATGCGCCGGCGACTCCGGCGGCAGCGCCCGTCGGGCCAGCGACGCATTGCCCATCACCGCGGTCAGGATGTTGTTGAAGTCGTGCGCAATGCCGCCGGCCAAAACACCCAGGCTCTCCAGCCGTTGCGCGTGCTCCAGGCGCGCCGCGCGTTCGCGCGCCTCGGTGACATCGTGAAACACAAGCACCCGCCGTTTGCCATCCTCGCCTGCCGGCGCAATACTGTATTCTACGCATAAACCATCGCCCGACTTGGTCACCAGCGCGGCCTCGCCGCGGTGTGTATCGCGGTCGGCCAGCGCCTGACTCATATCGCCGCAACATGCCTGATCCCGCGCGCCGGACAGGCAGTCCACCGACCTGCCGATCAGCTCGTCTGCGCGGTAGCCGGTCAGCGCCTCGGCGGCGGCGTTGAGATAACGGATGGTCAGCGATTCATCCAAAATCAGCACCGCCTCGGCGGCATGTTTCAAGGCCATGGCCAGCACCGCGTTCTCATCGCGTACGTCCCTCAATGCCGCCATCTCCTCTTGCAGTCGCGCATGCGCCGCATCACGCGCACGCAGGGAAAGATGCAGATGCCGCAGCAACCAAGCCATGTATGCGACGAGCAGCAGCACCAGCGCGATCAACCCCAGGCGATTGCGCCGCACATCCTCCATATAGCGCGCATGAAACGCCTCGAACGCCTTACCCACCAACGCAACGTTTTCCGGCGTGCCACAATGCACCGCGGTATCCATCTCGCGCCGCAAATGCGTCAAGCGGTCGAGCATCACATGCACATGCCGCCCCAGAACCGCCAGGGCCGGATCCCGCTCCAGCCGAGCGCGCGCACGCTCGATTCGGGCCTTCAGGAATCGGTTGTCCGGCTCCAGCAGCAACTGATAGGCATCGCGATTCAGCCGCAGCAATGCCTGCGCATGCACACCATCCCTCGCCACGGCCTGTTCCACCAGCGTGGCCAGATAGCGCTGGGAATTCATCATGATCCCCAGGTCGCGTTTGAAGTGATCGATCGCGTCCAGTTGCGTACCGACCGACGCACGCAACGCCCGCAGCGCATCCGCCAGTTGCAACCCGGCCAGCAGTTGCTCCAGCGAACGCTCGGTCTCGGCCAGCGCGGCGGCATCGCGGGTCCGGTCATCGAAGTGCGCCAGGCGCCGGTTGAACAGCAACAACATCCCCTCTTCGCTTTGCGTGTCCAGCCGCAGCACCCGCTCAAGCAATGCATGCACCCGCGCATAGCGCGCGGCATCGAAGCTGCTCAAATGGCGATACTGCATCAGCGCAACCACGGCGAGCATGAGCAGCAGCGCCCAGTGCGCGCGCATGCCGAACCGCTTCACCGTTCACGCCTCCCGAAGTTTTCCGGCGCAAGCCAAATGCGCTCTTTAGGCTCCAGCGACCTACCTTGATACTCGCCGACCAGCGAATACAGGAAGGCGATGATGGCGCGAAGATCGCGCTCCGGAATCTCGCGTCCAAGCTGATAGCGCGCCATGGTGCGAATCGCGCCGGCCAATGTGCGCTGGCTGCCGTCATGAAAATAGGGCGCGGTCAAAACCGCCAAGCGCAAGGATGGAACCTTGAACACATGCATATCCTCCGCCTTGCCGGTCACATTGAAACGCCCGCGATCGATCGCGCGATCGCTGGGATGGTCGGCGAAATAGTCGCCCATCACGCCGAGCACCTGAAACAGATTGCCGCCCACATTGCGTCCCTGATGACACGCCACGCAACCATAGGACTTGAACAGCGCATAGCCCCGCTTTGCCTCCGCGCTGATCGCGTTCGTATCGCCAAGCAGATAGCGATCGAAGCGCGCGCCGGTCGTAATCAGCGTGCGCTCGAACTCGGCGATCGCCCGTTTGATGCGTGCTGCGGTGATCCCGCCGCCGAACACGCGCCTAAATGCCCGCCGATATTCGGCATCGGCGCGAAGGCGCGCCACCACCGCAGGCCAGCGGTTGGCCATCTCGGCATGCCCGGTGACCGGTCCGTCGATCTGCGCCTCCAGGCTCGCCGCGCGCCCATCCCAAAACTGGGCCAGGTTCAGCGCCGCATTGAACACGGTCGGGCTGTTGGCCTCGCCCTCTCGCCCGTTGACACCGAACGAATGCGCAAGCCCATCCGCGCCGCCCATATCCTTGATGTCATGACAATGCGCGCAGGAAATCGAATTGTCGACGGACAGACGCGTATCGAAGAACAGCTTGCGCCCCAGCGCGGCGCGCGCCTTGTCCACCGGCAACGCTTCCAGCGGCTGGATGGGTTCCACATTGAGATCGACCGCACCCGCATGCGCAATGGACAGCCAGCCAACCGCCAGCGCGATCCATACCCGGCTAAGCATCACGCCTCTTGCGCATAAATGCGCAACAGCTCGGCCAGTGCCCGGTCAAAGTCGTCGTTCACAATCCGATGGTGCGCTTCATCGGCATGGCGCAACTCCTCCTCGGCCGCAGCCACCCGGCGTGCGATGGTCGCCGCGTCGTCCTGGCCCCTGGCGTTCAACCGCACACGCAGTTCCTCGATCGAGGGCGGAAGAATGAAGATGCGTACCGCCTCAGGCATCCTGGCCGCCACCTGTGCCGCGCCCTGCCAATCGATCTCGAGCAGCACGTCATACCCGGCATCGAGCAGCGCGCGCACATCGCGTGCACGCGTGCCGTACAACTCGCCGTGCACCGAGGCCCATTCGAGAAATTCGCCCGCGTCGCGCGCCCGTTCGAAACACGCGCGATCGACAAAATGGTATTCACGCCCGTCGCGTTCGCCCGGTCGGGGCGCGCGGGTGGTGGTCGAGACGGACAGGCGAAGATTGGGACATTGTTTGAGCCAGGCCGCGCACAGGCTGGACTTGCCCGCGCCGGAGGGGCCGGACACGATAAACAGCCGTCCGCTCATGCGGCTTTCCCGATCAGACGTTCGTATTTCCGCTTGAGCGCTTGCGCATCCTCGATATGCGCCGGATCATGCGGGATACAATCCACCGGACATACCCGCTGGCAGCGCGGCGATTCGAAATGACCCACGCACTCGGTGCACAAATTCGGGTCGATCTCATAGCGCTCGGGACCCTCGAAAATGGCCCGGTTGGGACATTCCGGCTCGCAGACCGCGCACAGGATGCACTCATCGGTAATCAGCAACGCCATGCCGCAAAACTAGCAGCAGCGCCTAACCCCCGCCAGCGTGCAACGAAAGCCCGCTCAACAATCCGATCAAGGCGGCATTGTAATCAATGGCCGGTTCGTTCGTCGCATAGGAGCGCGCATCATCCGCATAGCTGTACACCCCGCGTCCTCGCGGCGCCACGCCGTCCTGCGCACCTTGGTTCGGACCGCCGACCAAAAAGCCCGGCGCATGCTCCGCCCAGCGCATATGCGGATGACGCACACTGACCTCGCCGACCCCGGTCACAAAAGAACGACCAAACGGATTGCGTCCAAGCAAAAAGTCCGCCTGCCATTGCGCAGCAGTGAGATAGTCGCGATTCCCGCTCAACCGGTAGGCCGCAAGCAAGGTGTTGCCATGTTCAGCGGCGACCTTGTTCGATCCCCAAATAAAACGGGTATCGGCCAGCCCGTAGGGATTGTCCCTGCTGCGTTGCAACAAGGACGACGCGCGCGCCAACAGCAGTCGACGCAATCTGGCCGCAAGCGCATGGTCCACATCGGAGAGCATCAAATAATGCACAACCCCAAGCGGCGCCGGATTCTTCCAACCAAAATAGGTGTAGCGAACCGCTGGCGCATAACGCCGGATCGCGCGCGCAAAACGCGCCTCACCAGTAAGACGGAACAGCTCAACCGCGGCCCAGAAACGATCGTCCTGATCGGTACGCAGGGTTTCCTCGTTGTCGATCGCGGAATACAGGTACTTGCCCGATCCACTGTCGTCACCCTCGTGCCACGCCACTTCCTGCTTCTTGATTCCCAGCAGCGAATCCCAGGCGGCCAACGCCGCATGCCGATAGCGTGCGGCGCGCGCATGATCGAAAGGCAAGTATATACGCGCCGCCATAGCCATCGCAGCGGCAAACTTCGCCGTATCCGAACTGGCCGGTGCGAACAGGAAGCGTGGCTGCCGATCTCCCACCGGCGATCCGTGCGGCGGCCAGCGCTTCCCCGAAAGTTTGCGATAGACCGCCCCGTCCGGTCGCTGCATGCGCAGCATCCAATCCAGCTCCACCGCGATCTCGTCCAGCATGTCCGGCAGCCCGTTGCCGCTCTCTGGAATATGCAGCCAACCATCACCGCGCAAGCGCGCGTCTTGCTCAAAAGCATCGAGCAGACGCGCGACCGTGACCGAAGCGGTGGCGATATATTTCCCGAAATCGCCCGCATCATGCCATCCACCATGGGCATCGACCCGAGTCCCGGCGGCATGCCAGCGGTCCGCATGCGCAATCCGGCCATCCCGCTGGTGGCAAGCCGCATGTCCAAGGCCGGTTTCGCGATCGGCCACGGCTTGTCCACAGCGCTGCAAATAATAGCTGCGCAACAGCAGGCGCAGCAGCGGACGATAGACATCATGCGCCACATGAAGCACAGGCGAACGCATGCCGGCACCCTCGATGCGATAGCGCCCGGATTTAAGCGCGGAAACATCGAGCCGCCACACGGGCTGGTCGGCCCATGGATCACGCGCCGCGGCATGCGCCTCAAGCCGCATAAGCGGCTTTCCGCTGGACAGATCCAGCACGCGCAGCGCCCCGTCCGGCTTGGGCGCATGCACGATCAGCACCTCCTTCACCGCCTCCGGCGTATATCCCTGCTGGTTGAGCACAATCACCCCGGCGTTCGCCGAAACCGGCAACAGACCGACAAACGCGAGCCCGGCAAGCCTCCGCATCCTAGGCAAGCAACGGTGGCGCCTGGCGCGCGCGCAACATTTCGGTGATCTTGGCAGCCGAGGCCGGACGCCCGAAATAGTATCCCTGTGCCTCGTCGCAGCCGAATTCGCGCAGGAACTTCAACTGCGCCGCGTTTTCCACACCTTCGGCCAGCACGCGCAAATTCAACGTCTTGGCCATGGCCATGATCGTGATCGCGATCGCCGCATCCAGGTCATCGCTGGGCAAGCCACGCACAAAGGAGCGATCGATCTTCAGGGTGTCGATATCGAAGCGCTTGAGATAGGCAAGCGACGAATAGCCGGTGCCAAAATCATCCAATGCCAGGCTGGCGCCGAGCGCCTTCATGCGCTTGAGCACCGCCATGCAATCGTCCGGGTCCTCCATCAACGCGCTTTCGGTCAATTCCAACTCGAGCATGCCCGGCTCCAGTGCATGACGACGCAACACCTCGCCAAGATAATGGGGCAGCCCCTGATCATGCAATTGCACGGCGGACAGGTTGACCGCCATGCGCACGTTCATCCCCTGCCGACGCCATGCGGCCTGTTGCCGGCAGGCTTCCTCCAGCACCCAGGCGCCAAGCGGCACGATCAGCCCCGACGCCTCGGCCACCTCAATGAATTCGCCCGGATTCATCAGCCCCTGTTCCGGGTGATGCCAGCGCACCAGCGCCTCGACCCCAACGATATGGCCATTGGCCAGTTCCACCTGCGGCTGGTAATACAGTTCGAGCTGCCGCTGCTCCAGCGCCCGCGCCAACGCCTGCCGGATGCGCTGGCGACGCCGCACTCGCTGGCGCATCTCCTCGGCAAAGAACGCGTAACGCCGCGGCGCCTTCTGCGCCCCCTCAAGCGCAATCGAAGCCTGCCTGAGCAGCACCTCGGGCTCGGCGGCATCCTCGGGAAAGCGGCTGATCCCGATCCGCACATGCAACTGCATATTGCTTCCCTGCCAGGCCACGGCCTGCTGCATGGCACGCTGAATCTCCTCGATCATGCGCTCGACAGCCGCCAGCTGGCGCACCCCGCGCAACAGAAGCGCGAACTCGTCGCCGCCCAGGCGGGCCACGCAATGGCGCGCCCCGAGTGTGGCACGCAACTGCCCCGCCACCAGTTGCAGAACCGCATCGCCGACCGTATGCCCGAACATCTCGTTGACCAGCTTGAACTCGTCGATATCGCACAGCACAACGGCAAGCCCCTCCCCCGCCGCCTTCGCCTCCTCGATCGCCGTGCTCAACTCGTCGAGAAACAGGGTGCGGTTGGGCAGGTTGGTCAAGGCGTCATAGTGCGCCAAGCGCTGGGTCTGCAGTTCGGCCAGCTTGCGGTCCGTTATATCCGCGAACGAGATCACCTGATGCCGCAGCCGTCCCGCCCCATCGCGCACCCACACAATGCTCCGCCATTCGGGAAACGTTTCGCCGCTCTTGCGCCGGCTCCACAACTCGCCCTGCCAAACCCCGTCGCGGCTCAATGCCTCTTTTTGGGCGCGAAAAAAAGCCTCGTTCTGCCGCCCGGAATCGAGGATATCCAGCATCGCCCCTTCCGCCTCCCGCGCCGGATAGCCGGTAATGGTCGTGAACGCGCGATTGACACGCAAAATCCGCCCCGACGCATCGACGATCATGATCGCCAGGGGGCTTTCGCGAAACACCGACGCGGCCAACTGCAGATCCGCCATCGCTTGCCGATATTGCTCGGCAAGCAATACATGCGCGACCTGGTCGGCAAGTTCTCCCGCGAACGCGATTTCGTCCGCCTGCCATTCGCCCGCGCCATCCCGCGCAAAGATCGCAAGCCCCATAAGCTCGCCCATCACGCGCACACCCGCGGCCAGCCATGATCCCGCCCGCGCGGGAACCAACGCGCTGACAACATCGCGTTCCGCCTCGTCCACCGCCAACACGCCCTGCATCTCGACCGAGTCCAGGCACGATTGCGCATCGCCCAACGCGACCGCGGGAAGCGCCTCCGCCTCACCCCACGCCTGCACGCAGTGCAGCCGCCGACGTTCATCATCCATGCGCCATATGCGCACAGCATCGAGCGCCAATGCGCGCGCAGCCGTGTCGCACAGGCAGGCAAGCTTGGCGGACACATCGGGCGCATCCTTCAAGCCGCGCGCCAGCGCCCGCATCGCCGCGTGCCTGGCCGCCTGTCGCGCCTCCATGGCGCGCGCGCGCTGTTCCATCCGCCAGCGCTCGGTGATATCCCGCGCGATGCCGAGAATGCCATCGAATCGGCCATCCGCGAACAAGGCCACGCTGTCCACCTCGGCCATGAAACGCTGTCCCTGCGCGCCAACGATGCCCAACCGGTAGCGCGTATGCCGTGTCCGGCCCTGCTGTTTATCGGCGAACATCCGCTCGGCCAACGGAACATCCCCGTCCGCCACAAAATGTCGGAACGCGCGCCCCAACGCCTGCTCGCGGCGATAACCGAGCTTGGCCAGCGCCGCGTCGTTGATCATGCTCAAGCAACCCGTCGCATCGAGACGGAACACGAAATCGTCGAACATGTTCCAGAACGTGTCATCGTCAACCATCGTGCCGGCGCGACCGGAAAGCCCGCGCTTATCGTCCGCCATCATCGCCGTCTGTCTCGGTCTTGCCGTCAAGACGCGCCTGGCCCACCCGACCCAGCACATGCCGCACCCGCTCGATCAGCGTGTCGGCATCAACCGGCTTGACCAGCACGTCGCGCGCACCACCCTCGATCGCCAAGGTGCGCGAATCGCGATCATCCAGCGCGGTGACCATGATCACCGGAATCGACGCCGTCGCCGCATCTGCCTTAAGCCGCCGCAACACATCGAACCCGCTGACGCGCGGCATCAGCACATCGAGCAGAATCAGGTCCGGCTGCCACTGCGGCGCGCGGGCCAACGCCGCCTCGCCGCTGTCCGCCGTTTCCACCTCCACCCCGGGGATGCGCTGCAACAGACCCTCCAGCAGCAGGCGATTCGAGGGATGATCATCCACCACGAGCACCTTCAACCCCTGTTTCCTTCCCTCATCCATGTCGGCCGGCCTCCAGCATGTCGCGCACCCGCGCGCGCAGTGCATCGATCTCGAACGGTTTGCTGATATAGCCGTCAAACCCCTCGGCCAACAACTGTTCCTCCTCGCCCAGCATCGCGCATGCCGTCAACGCCACCACCGGAATATCGCGCGTGCGCGCATCCGCCCGAATGCGCGCCAGGGCCGCCGGCCCGTCCAGCCCGGGCATGCGCACATCCAGCAACACCAGATCCGGTCGCTCGGCAATGGTCAACGCCACCGCCTGTTCTCCATCCGCGGCAGTCAACACCCGATGCCCGTCCAGTTTCAGTACATCCCGGGCCAGTTCCAGGTTAAGTGCCTCATCGTCGGCAACCACAATGCAACTCATGACTGATCCTCACTCACACAGCAATCGCCGCCCGCCGCAACGGCTCGTTGCACGCGCTGTTGCAGGCGCGCAAGCATCGCCTCGGAATCCACCTCGCCCTCGCGCACATGAACGCAGCCGAATGACGCGGTCAGACATCCTTTCGCCTGGCCGGCCAGCGGGAAGCGATGCAGCCGGATGCGCAAGCGCACCTTCTCCGCGACCCGCCGCGCCTCCTCCAGCGAAATGCCGGGCAAAACCAGCACGAACCCGGCCTCCTCGCTGCGCACCAACACATCGCCCTTGCGAATAATCGCATAGACGATCTCCACCATGTCCTTCAACGCCGCAACGGCCCAACGCATGCCGTGCCGTCGCATATATGCCTCATAGCCGTCAAGCCGCCAACCGACCAGCGCAAATTGCTGACCATAACGCTCGGTACGGCTGCATTCCTGCTTCAACCTCCGCCTCAGGTAACGAGGGTTGTAGCAGCGCAGCACACTGTCCATCAACCGCGCTTGCGCGGGATACATCATCTCCAGCGTACGCAGCTCGCGCAGCAGCTCCTCGCGACTGGTCGTCCCCTTGGACAGCACCTGCTCGACCTCGCGCCCCAAACGCATGACCTCCGCGCGCGTCAAGTCCTTGGCGGTAAACACGATCACCGGAATATCGCGGGCGGTGGGATGCCGCTTGAGCGCATCGACCACATCGAAGCCGCTCATGTCCGGCATCATCAAATCGAGAATGATCAAGTCCGGCTCATGCTCGATGGCCGCGCGCAAGCCATCCTTCCCACGCGCGGCCAACAGGATACGGTACCCCTGCCCGTGCAGCGCCTCCTTGATGTATTCGCGCACACACGCATCGTCATCGATAACCAAAATGGTCATCACCCGCGGGCGCGCGCCGAAGCGGTCGTGACGCGCGATCATATCCACCAGTTCGGTCCGCGTGAGCCGCTTGTCCACCGTATCGACGGTCCCCAGCGAAAAACGCGGCGCCTGCGCGTCACCACCGAGCAGCACCAACGAAGCTCCGCGTGTCGCCTTGCTGTTGCGCAGTCGACTCATGCGTCGATAGACATCGGCGGGATCCTTGGGCAGGCCGACCATGATCAGGAACGGCGCCCGCTCGGCGGCCATGCGTTCCACCTCATCCAACGCGCAAATACTCGCCGTATAGCTCTCCCGCTCCAAAATTTCGACCACCCGCGCCGCCCGCGCATGGTCATCGTCCACAATCAGGATATGGGGCAGGACATCCGACGCATCCGCGGCCTCCTCGACCACCTGCACACCCGCGTCCGCCTCGTCCGCCACCGCTGGGGCTTGCGCCGCGACATCCAACGCGCGTACCGGGCGCGCGGGCAACGAGAACGTAAAGCGGCTGCCCTCGCCGGGGACGCTTTCAACCTCGATGTCCCCTCCCTGGATCTCCAGCATGCGGCGCACCAGGGCAAGCCCCAGTCCGGTGCCTCCATAGCTACGGGCCAGCCCGCCGTCCACCTGCACGAACGGCTCGAAAATACGTTCCAGGTCTTCCTTGGCGATGCCGATTCCGTTGTCCCGCACATATCCTTCCAGCACGGTTTCGCCATTGCGCTCCAGCAGCCCATACCCCGCCACAATCTCCCCCCCTTCGGGGGTGAACTTGATCGCGTTGCCAATCAATTGCATCCACACCTGCCGCAGCTTGACCGCATCGAGATACAACGCATGGTCGTCGTCCGGTCGCCGTACCGCAATGCGTTGCGCCTTGCGCTCGGCCATGGGCTTCAGTTGCGTGAGCACTTCGTCCAACACCATGCCCACGCTGCACGCCTCCTCATGAATCTCCATCATGCCCGACTCGATCTTGGACAAATCGAGCAGGCCGTTGATCAGCTCCAGCAATTGCTTGCCCGCCTGGTTGATATGCTCGAGATAGGTGCGTTGCCTGCGCTCGTCGATGCTCGCGCGCGGACTGAGCAGCAGATCGGAAAATCCGATGATCGCATTCAATGGCGTACGCAATTCGTGGCTGGTATTGGCCAAAAATTGACTCTTTGCCTCATTCGCCTGTCGCAACGCCTCGTTCATCAGTTCCAATTCGATTTCACGGTTGCGCAACAAGCGGTTCGCGCGTTCGATTTCGCGCGCATGCTCCTGCATATGGCGCACGCGCTCCTCGCTCGCCTGTCTCAGGCGTTCAAGCTTCTGCAGGTTGGACAGCGCCATCGCGCATGCCGCAGCCAGGATGCGCACCAACCCCTCGTCGTCCCCGTCGAAACATCCACCGCCACGCTTGTCGCACAGATACAGCGCGCCCATGATCTGGCCAGCGAACTCGATCGGCGCGCCGAGCAGACAACGCATCGGCGGATGATGTTCGGGAAAACCGGAGAACGCCTCATGCGCGCCGATCTCGTCGATACGCACAACCCTGCCTTCACGCCAAATCAGGCCGAGCAGCCCTTTTCCCTCGGGCGGACGCCCAATGGCGTCGATCGTGCGCTGACTCATGCCCAGCGACACAAAACGCAGCTCGCCCTCCTCCATCCAGGCAAGCATCGCGTAGCGAGCCTGGGTGACACGCTGCGCAAGCCCCGCCACGCGCTTGAGCATGGTGGCCTGATCCTCGGCCGAGGAGAGGGTAAACATGGCCTCGGCGATCGCCTGCTCGCGCCGAACCTGGCGCCTCAGGCGCGCATGCAACGCCTCCGCGGAGCTCAGGGCAGACGCGCCATCCTTGGGCATTTCAAACGGTATGGGATATGCGTCGTCGGAACGCGCGGGTGGCTTCCAGCGCAATGCGCAACTCACCCAGCTGCACCGGCTTGCCCAGCACCACATCGGCCTGCTGCCGCAGTTTGCGCCGAATCTCCGGCCGATCATAGCCTGCGGTGATCACGATGATATCCATATCCCCGCGCAATTCGTCATCGGCGCGCAAGCGACGCAGCACCTCCAGCCCATCGATGCCGGGCATGAAGATATCGAGCAACAGGATGTCCGGCCGCCAGCGTCCAATCTCGACCAGACCGGTATAGCCGTCCTCCACGGACTTGACCTCCGCGTCGGGCCAGCACTGCTTCGTCATATCGCTGAGCAGCATGCACACGGAAGGCTCGTCATCCACGATCAGCACGCGCAGCGGACGCCCCATGTCCAGCATGCCGCGTTCGCGCATGAACGCCTCCAGAGAGGCTTCAGGGATGCGCCAATGCCCACCGGGTGTCTGCACCCCCTGCAGCAGACCATTGGCGATCCAACGTTTTACGGTATTGAGTCCGACACCGAGTCGGCGGGCGACATCGCCCGTAGTAAGATATCCAGCCATGCGCGAAGTCTAGCCAGGGCTAGGCGAGGGAGCAAGAGGATTGGATGTTTTTCTCGTTTTGGATGCTTGACACCATGCGCGCCACCTCATCCCGCGTCATGCCTTCCTCCGCCAACAAACGACACAGCGTTTGCGCAAACGCCCGCCGCAGCTCCGCCACCTGCCCTTCCCGAAGGCGACCGCGCGCATGCGCGATACGCAAGGCGATCTCAAAGCCCTCCGAATCGACACGCGCCTTGCGCCGGTAAAACTCACCCCCCATTCGGCGCCGGGAATGCGACCCACGCACACCACTCGGGATGCGGTATCCCGCCGGAATCGAGCGAATGAAATAAAACCTTCGCCCCGCCGCGGCGTAGCGCATCCAGGTATGAAAGTCCTCGGACACATGGTAGGCGGGAAACGGTTGACGCAGCGCCAGCGCGATGCGCACGCTGGTTGCCGAGGTCAGGTTCACATAGCCGCTGCGCAGCCCCATCTCAAGCCATACATCCTCTCCCGTCGGCGGACGGCGCAATGCGGACTGAATCTGCCGAATGGAGGGGCTGAGCCTGGCTGCGGGCACGGTACGACCCAACTCGTCGATCACGCGAAACGGACTATAGACCACGTCCACCCGTCGATGACGCGCAAACACGGCGCGCGTGCGCACCAGTCGCGCCGGATGCGCGGTATCGTCGGCGTCGAGAAACAGGGCGATTTCAGCTCCCAGACGCGCCGCATAACGCAAGGCGCGGTTGCGACAATAACCGGGGCCGCGGCGCGCGCGGTTGTACAACACATGGATACGTTCCGGAAAACGTGCGCGCAAGGCGTTGAGTTCCACCCGCACGCCCGCATCGGGAGACGCGTCATCGACCAACACCAAACGCCAGCGATCATCCGTTTGCGCAAACAACGAGGCGATGGCGGCACGCAACCATCGTCGCCCCAAGGGGTGCTCCCGATAATGCGGCATGATGAAGCAAGCATCCGGCATGCAGCGCATATTCCATGCATCCTCCCGCATACGCAACGCCGCAAAAAGAAAGCGCCCCGATGGGGCGCCAAACCGTGGAGCCGATGAGCGGACTCGAACCGCTGACCTGCTCATTACGAGTGAGCTGCTCTACCAGCTGAGCTACATCGGCATCGCCAGCAAGCGACGGGCGCGCATTGTAGCGCGAGAATTCGAATGCTCAATGAAAATCATCGCGCGCTCAATTCGAGCACATTGCGATCCGGATCACGACAAAACAGGGCGCGCCGTCCCGAACGGCTCATGGTATAAGCCCAGCCGATCGCATCGAGCCGGGCACGCAGCGCCTCCAGATCCTCCACCGCCAACGCCAGATGCCAATCCCGTCCGCCGTGCGTAGGACGCGTGCAACCCGTACAGGGATCGTCCAAGCGCATCAAGTGCAGCGACTGCCCATCGGCCAACGCGTACCAGATGCCATCGAAACCAAGCGCCGGACGCGGCAGGCGCGTCAAGCCGAGCACTCCCTCGTAAAATCGCGCGGCGCGCTCGAGATCCGCCACCAGCAAAGCCACATGATCGATGCGCATCATGCGTCCAATCATTGTCTGAAAGGAGGTTTACTGCAACAATGCGCAGCCTTATGAATGCACGAATCCTTGACGGCAAAGCGCTGGCGGACCGGTTGCGCGGGGAAATGACCTCCGAAATCGAAGCCTTGCGCGCGCGCCACGGGCGCGCGCCGGGATTGGCGGTAATCATCGTCGGCGACGATCCAGCCTCTCATGTCTATGTACGCAACAAAAAGCTCGCCTGCGAGAAGGTCGGCATCCGCTCGTTCACCCACGCATTGCCGGCGGACACCAGTCAGCAGCACCTGCTCGGCCTGATCGGCGAACTCAACCAAGACCCCAGGGTCGATGGCATCCTGGTCCAATTGCCGGTGCCGACGCACATCCGCCCCGACGCGGTGATCGAGGCCATCGATCCGGCGAAGGACGTGGACGGCTTTCACCCCTACAATCTCGGCCGCCTGGCCGCGCGCCAGCCGGCGCTCCGCTCCTGCACGCCGGCCGGCTGCATGAAGCTGATCGAGGAAACCGGCGTCAACCTGCATGGCAAGGAATGTGTCGTGGTCGGCGCATCCAATATCGTCGGCCGCCCGATGGCGCTCGAGCTGCTGCTCGCCGGCGCGACGGTGACCGTCTGCCATCGTTTCACGCAGGACCTGGCCAAGCACGTAGCGCGCGCCGAGATACTCGTCGCGGCGGCCGGTAAGCGCGGGTTGATTCGTGGCGAATGGATCCGACCGGGCGCAATCGTGATCGATGTCGGCATCCATCGCCTGGAGGATGGTCGCTTGACCGGCGACGTCGAGTTCGCGACGGCGGCCGAACGCGCCGCCTGGATCACGCCCGTGCCCGGCGGGGTTGGCCCGATGACGATCACGATGCTGCTGGCCAACACGATCCAGGCATTCCGCACCCATCTTGGAGACGAGACATGAGCGAACTCGCCAAAACCCCGCTGTATGACGAACATGTCGCCCTGGGCGGCAAAATCGTACCCTTCGCCGGTTTCGCCATGCCGGTGCAGTATCCCGCGGGCGCGTTGAAGGAATATCATGCCGTGCGCGCCGACGATGGCGGCGGCCTGTTCGACATCTCGCATATGGGCCAGATACGCGTGCGCGGCGCCCAGGCGCTCGATTTTCTGCAATATGTGACCAGCAACGACGTCGCGCGCCTGGTCGATGGCCAGGTGCAGTATGCCGCGCTGCTGAACGACGATGGCACCTTCATCGACGACATCACCACCTATCGGCTGGCCGAGGATCACTACTACCTGTGCGTCAATGCCGCGAACCGGCACAAGGATGTGGCCCATCTCAAGGCGCAGGCCGCACACTTCGACGTTCACATCGAGGATGAGTCGGAGCGCACCACGCTGCTGGCGCTGCAGGGCGCGCGCGCGGCATCCATCCTGGCCCCATGGGTAAATATCGACCTTGGCGCCATCGGCTACTACCGCTTCGCCACCGCCGACATCGAAGGGAGAAAAGTCATGATCTCGCGCACCGGCTACACCGGCGAGGATGGCTTCGAGCTGTATCTTCCCAACGCGCTGGCCGTCTCCTGCTGGCGGGCATTGCTGGCGCGGGGCGCCGCCCCGATCGGACTGGCCGCGCGTGACATGCTGCGCACGGAGATGGGCTATGCGCTGTACGGGCATGAGATCAGCGATGCGGTCACCCCGGTGGAGGCGGGCCTGATGTGGATCACCAAGCTCGACAAGGGCGCGTTTATCGGTCGCGACGCCGTGGCCGCGCGGCTGGCGCAAGGGCCCCGCCAACGCCTGATCGGGCTGCGCCTGACCGAACGCGGCATTCCGCGCGAGCATTATCGCGTGCTGGCAGAGGGGCGCCCGGTGGGTTCGGTAACCTCGGGCATGTTCAGCCCGCTGCTGGGTACAGGTGTTGCGCTGGCCTATGTCGATAGCGAACATCTCGCTGCGGACAATCTATGCGTGGAAATCCGCAATCGCGCGATACCCGCCGAGCGCGTGCGACCGCCGTTTGTGCGCAGCCGGGTCAAAAAGGGATAATCACGAACAACAAGGAGCAACAACCATGACCATCCCCGCGGATCTCAAATACACCAAGGAACATGAATGGGTGCGCATCGATGGCGATACGGCAACCATCGGCATCACCGACCACGCCCAGGAGGCGTTGGGCGACATCGTGTTCGTCGAACTGCCCGAGGTGGGCCGCCAGCTTTCGCCCGGCGAGGCGTTTGCCGTGGTTGAATCGGTCAAGGCGGTATCCGATGTGTATGCTCCGGTGGGCGGCGAAGTCATCGAGGTCAACAATCTGCTGGAAAGCGAACCGGAAAAGGTCAACACCGACGCCTACGGCGAGGGATGGATCGCCAAGGTGCGCATGAACGGCGACACGGTCGAACTGCTCGACGAGGCCACCTACACCACCTACCTTGAAGAATAGCTCGCGGCAGCAACGCTGAAAGGATAGATCATGCGCTTTCTACCGCATACCGACGAGGACCGTCGGCAAATGCTCGAAACGATTGGTGTCAGCTCCGTGGATGCGTTGTTCGCCGACATCCCCGAACGCTTTCACCTGCAACCGGGCAGCCTGAAGCTGCCGCCGGCGGCCAGCGAGGCGGCCATCGTGCGCAGCTTCCGCCAAGCCGCCGAAGCCAACCGGCATGCCGGCAACACGCGCTGCTTTCTCGGCGGCGGCACGTATCACCACTTCATTCCGGCGGCCATCGACTATGTCATTTTACGCGGCGAATTCCTGACCGCCTACACGCCCTATCAGCCGGAAATCAGCCAGGGCACGCTGCAGGCGCTGTTCGAGTTTCAAACCATGATCGCGCGACTGACCGGCATGGATGTGGCCAATGCATCGATGTACGACGCAGCCACGGCGACCGCCGAGGCCGCACTGATGGCGCGGCGCATCACCCGGCGCGACAAAGTCTTGCTGGCCGGCAGCGTCAACCCACGCTACCGCGCGGTCACGCGCAATTATCTGTCTCGCCTGGACGGCGACTGCGACATCCTCGCCACACCTCCGTTCACGACCGATGCCGAGGCGCTGGCACAACACATCGATGCGCGCACGGCCTGCGTCATCGTGCAATATCCGGACTTCTACGGCACCGTGTATTCACTGGCGCCATTGCGCGCTGCCTGCGATACCCATGGGGCCCTGCTGGTGGTCTGCTTCTCCGATGCCACCGCGTTCGGGTTGATCGAAGCGCCGGGCGCCATGGGCGCGGATATTGTGGTCGGTTCGGGTCAGGCGTTGGGCATTCCGATGGGCTTCGGCGGCCCACATATCGGCCTGTTCGCCTGTCGCCAACGGTTCGTCCGCCAGATGCCGGGACGCGTATGCGGGATGACCGAAGATCGCCATGGCAAGCGCGGTTTCGTGCTCACCTTGTCCACCCGCGAGCAACATATCCGGCGCGAAAAAGCGACCAGCAATATCTGCTCGAATCAGGGCCTGATGTGCACCGCCAATGCCTGCTATCTCGCCCTACTCGGCGATGCCGGCCTGCGGGAGGTGGCTGCGCGCAGCCATGCGGCGCTCGCGCGCCTGGTCCAGAGCCTGCCCGCCGGCGTCCAGGCGGCTGCGGGTCCGCGCTACCACGAGACCGTGTTGAGCTTCGCGGACCAGCAAGCGCGCGAACGTTTTCTCACGGCGGCGCGCGCGGCGGACATCTTCGCCGGCATCCCGTTGGAGCACCTCGAACCCGGGCTGCCCGCGCGTCACCTGCTGGTCGCCACCACCGAAATGATCGAGCAGGCCGACGTGGACGAATACCTCGCTTTACTGGAGCAATACGCATGACCAACGCCAACGCAAGCGGCACGCGCGGACTGATGCACGAGGAACCGCTGCTGTTCGAGCGCGCACACCGCAACGCCGAAGCCATTGCCCTGCCCGGCATTGCGGATGACACAGCGGATGCAACGCTGGCCGACTTCCTTCGCCGCACGCCCGCCGGCATCCCCGGCCTGTCGGAACCGGAGGTTGTGCGTCACTTCGTGCGTCTATCGCAGTGGAATCATGGCATCGAGACCGGATTCTATCCGCTCGGCTCGTGCACGATGAAATACAATCCGCGCGTGCACGAGCACCTCGTGCGCCTGCCGGGGTTGGCCGATGTGCATCCGGAGCAACCCGAGGACACCGTGCAGGGGTTGCTTGCGCTGCTGTACCGGTTGCAGCAGGCGCTGGGCGAAATCAGCGGCTTGCCACACGTGACCCTGCAGCCCGCGGCAGGCGCGCATGGTGAGCTGACCGGCATCATGATGATCCGCGCGTGGCACGACAGCCGCGGCGATCATCAGCGACGTATCGTGCTCGTGCCCGATTCGGCGCACGGCACGAATCCTGCCTCTGCCGCCCTCGCCGGCATGCGTACCGTCGAGCTGAAGTCCGCGGCCAACGGTCAAATCGATCTCGACGAACTGTCCGCAAAGTTGAGCGACGAGGTCGCCGCGTTGATGCTGACCAATCCGAACACGACCGGCCACTTTGAAAGTCGCATCGCGGACATCTGCGCGCGCGTGCACGAGGCCGGCGCGCTGGTCTATGGCGACGGCGCGAACCTGAATGCGCTCGTCGGCAAGGCGCGACCGGGCGATATGGGCATCGACTGCCTGCATATCAATGTGCACAAGACCTTCTCCACCCCGCACGGCGGCGGCGGGCCCGGCGCAGGGCCGGTGGCGGTCAACGACACGCTGGCCCCGTTCCTGCCCGTGCCGCGCATCGAGGCGCGCGACGGACATTTTGTGATCGTGCGGGAAGATGAGCACAGCATCGGCCCGGTGTTCGGCGCGCTCGGCCAGGTCGGAGTGCTGCTGCGCGCGCTGGCCTACATCATGGCCTTCGGCAGGGAGCACCTGCATCGCATTGCCGAAGATGCGGTGCTCAACGCGAACTACATCCTGCATCGCCTGAAAGATGCCTACCACGTACCGTTTCCCGGACTGTGCAAGCATGAGTGTCTGCTGACCGACAAGCTGCAGAACCGGCATGGCATCAAGACGCTGGACATCGCCAAGCGCCTGATCGACTTGGGCTTTCACCCGATGACGGTCTATTTTCCACTCATCGTGCACGGCGCGATGCTGATCGAGCCGACCGAGAGCGAATCGAAGCAGACCATCGACGCGTTCTGCGACGCGATGCTCGAGATCGCCGAATCCTGCGCAAAGGGCGACATCGAGGCGCTCCAGCAAGCGCCAATGCTCCCCATCCGCACACGGCTGGACGAAACCAGCGCCGCACGACGACCGAGGCTTGTGTGGAAAGATGACAGAAACTAGGGCAGGCCCGGGCGACAGCGCGCGTTTCACCCGCCTGCTGTTGCTGACCGGATCCCTGATCGCGCTCGGCTTCGCTGCCTATTACGCCATTGGCGACGGCCAACAAATCCTGATGTGGCTTGCTCTCGCCATCGGCCTGCTGCTGGCGCTATGTTTTCAGCTCTGCCTTGTCGGCTATGCGCATGCGGCGCTCCACCTCGCGGGCGCCGTGGTCACGTGTGGCATGTTGTTGGGCATCCATCTGCAAATGGAAGCCATGGTATGGATGCCCTACGCCTGCTTGTCCATGTTTGTGCTGATGCGCTGGCAAGCGCTGCCTTGGACGCTATCGATGCTTTTCGCCACCTTGCTCATGGCCTTGTTCGACCCCCGCGTGTCCAGCTATCCGCCCAATATGTTGATCGGCGCACTACTGAGCCAACTGACCGGTATCATCGTGTTCGTGCTGGCCTTGCGCCAACAGGATCAAATGCGCAAGGTGCGCATGCAACTGGTCCAGCGCGAGGCCGAACAACGCCGCATGCGGACATTAAACGACATCTCGGCCGGTATCGCCCACTTGATCAACAACAGCATGCAGGTCGTGCACGGCGGGGCCTTCCTGCTGCGCGATCATCTGCAGACGCCGGAGGGACTGACATTGTTGCGCGACATAGAGGGCAAGGCGGAAGAAACCTGCGGACTGGCGCGCAAACTCCTGTACTGCGCACGCAATATGACCCCCGAATGGCAAACCAAAGATCTCGCTGCCCTGATACGCGATTGGTTCGCTAACGAACGTACCCAGGCCATGCCACGCACCCGCTTGCGATTACCCCAGAGGCCTGTGGTCTGTCGTTTGGACGTCACCCTGATGCATGAGGTGCTACGTGAGCTGTGGAACAATGCACGTGAAGCTGGAGCCCACAACATTGAGATCAGCCTCACCGCCGACGGCGCGCAAGGATGCCTGATCCAGGTGCGCGACGACGGCCATGGCTTTGACACAGCGAAACTGGAGCAGGCGTTCGATCCATTCTATTCCACCCGCTTTCTGGGGCGCGGGCTGGGGCTCCCCGCTGCCCGCGGCATTGTGGAGCTGCACGATGGGACGATCTCCATCGAAAACAACGAGACGCAAGGCTGCACTGTCACCCTGAGCCTACCGCGCATCAACGATGTGCAGGGCCAGCAGGAAGACCCGCAGAACGAACACTCAGGCGCTTAAACTCGCGCGCCACGCGGGCCAGACAATCCTCGATCGCGACTCCCTGGAAATAATTGCCGACCAGCCCCAAAGGCTGTCCTTCCAACGCGGCGTTCAGGGCGGCAATGCGCGCGTGATGCGTCGCATCCGGCGACGGCAGCCGATTGCGCTTGCCAGCCAAGCGGCGCACCACACTTTGCTCCACACCAAGCACCGCGCCGATATGCGCCAACTGCCCCTCCGCATCCAACCGCCCCGGTCGGAAATGGAAGGTGAATCCACGCCATTGCGGATGCGGCACCACGTCGCGCGAAACCATCGAGTAAAACGCGTCGTCCACCGCGATCAAGCCCGCCAATGGCGGCAAGCCGACCTGCGCGCGCGGAACGGCCACCGCCACCGATTCCACACTCGCCTCGGCAATCCCGGAAAGCATACCGGCGATCTGAGGCGACACCTCAGCCAGCAGTTGCGCCGCCACCGGCGCAGGCGTGGCGCATACGACGCGCGCGCCATGCAACACGCCCCCGTCGGTGACCACCTCGAATCCCCCCGCCACGCGGCGCAACGCGCGCACCGGATGATTGAGGCGACAATCGCATTGCGCGGCCAATGTCGTTGCAATCTGCATGAGTCCGCCCGGCAGGGTAAAACTGCGCGGCACCCGCTTGTCGCGAGCGCGACGGCGAAACAACAGATCCGCCGGAACATTGTCCGCCGGCTGGCAGATCACCGCGGCAAACGCATGGCGCAACACCCGCTCGTAATTTCCCCTTCCAAGCAGGCGTCGGTAATAGCCGGCCACTGTACGCCCACGCTTGCTCAGCCATGGCAACTGCCAGGCATGCAACATGAGCTCCAGCCAGTTCAGCCGTGCGGCGACCGCATACGATCGACCATCCTGCCAAAGGCGATATGGCAGCCGCTCGCGCAGCACCAGGCGATCGATGAGTCCCAACTCGCGCATGATTTGCAGCAGACGGCCATAGGAATTGAAACAAGTATGCGCACCCAGTTCCAACCAGAAACCGTCATCGCCGACGGCGGTGTGCAGACAACCTCCGACCCGCGACGAGGCTTCCAGCACACACACGCGCATGCCAGCCTGCCGCGCATAATGCGCCATGCCCAGCCCACTGATGCCGGCACCGATCACGATCATATCGAATGAGCGCATCATGCGCGCACACTAACACGCGCCGCGATCTCGGGCACCGCGTGGATTTTCCGCCTATGCTGAACCATAATCGGGATATGGGGGAAGAAGCGAAACAAACCGCTTGCGATCAATATCAGCAGCAAGTGCTGCGCCTGATTTTCCTGATCTCGATCCCAACCATGGCCTTCTTCGCCGGGCTGAACCTGTGGCACGATCATCTCGTGCTGGGAGTGGCTGAAATTCTGCTCGACCTGTGCTTTCTGGTCTGCCTGCTGTTCTTCCTGCAAAACACGCATCTTGAACTCGTGCGCCGGTTTCTGCTGGTCAGCGGATTCGTGATCTTCACCCTGTTGTTCATCGACGGCGGCATCGAGGATTCGGGGCTGTACTGGGGCATGATCTTCCCGATGCTGGCTTATCCACTGTTCGGCTGGTCCCGCGCACGCCGGCAAATGACCGTGTTCGCCACAACCCTTGCAGCGGTCGTGCTGGCTCACCTTGTGTTCGGCCCCTTCCTGCCCTATGCCCCGATCGAGCTGTTCATGGCCGCGATCATGTTGCTGTTCTTCGCCGCAATGGCCCATATCTTCGAAACGCATCGCGCGCGGGAATACGCCCGCTTGGTGGAGGCCCGCGACCAGTTGCAACAGGCGCGCGACCATCTCGAACATGAAGTGCAACGGCGTACGGCCTCGCTGGAACAGACGACCGTCAAGCTGCGCGAGGAAATCGCGGCGCGCGAACGGATGCAACAACAATTGGCGCAGACCCAGAAACTTGAGGCGATGGGCACCATCGTCGGACGCCTTACCCATGACTTCAGCAACTTCCTGAGCGCCATGATGGCCAATGTCTATATGCTGGAAAAAAGACATCGTTGAACGATGAAGCGCGCAGGCGACTGGCGATGATGGACCGGGAAATCAAGCAATGCACGGAAATGATCAATCGCCTGCGCATGTTCGCGCATCCGGAAGCGGACGAGAAAAAGCCCATTCCGGCCGCGCGCTTCATGCTCGAATCGGGCGAGCTGATCCGCATGTCGCTGCCGGAAAATGTGGATTTCGAGCGTGACATCAGGCTGCCCGAAGACGTCGCCATGCTGGGCGATGCGAACCAATTGAAACAGATGTTGATCAACCTGAGCAACAATGCAGTGCATGCGTTGCGCAACTGCGCACAACCGCGCATCCGCCTGCGTGCGCGCCTGGCCACCGCCGAGGAACTTGCGCGCCTGCCGCACGAGGCCGACCGCGCCTTGCTGCTGTGCATCGAGGACAACGGCGCCGGAATGAGCGAAGAGGTGCGCGCGCGCATCTTTGATCCCTTTTTCACCACCAAGCCCGCCGGCGAGGGAACCGGGCTGGGGCTCTCCATGGTCCATGCCGCGGTGCGGGCGCATGGCGGCGCCATCACCGTGCACAGCGCACCGGAAGCCGGCACGCGCATAGAGATCACGTTGCCGCTCACCGCCAATTCCGCAACCCAAACCGCCGCCCAGCGCAACGCGGAGCCCGTCCCCGGCCATGGCGAGACCCTGCTGCTCATCGACGATGACACTTTTCTGCTGCAAACCAACGCCGAACTGCTGCGTTCGATCGGCTATCAGGTGCTGACCGCCGAAAACGGCGAACAGGCGCTACGACTGGCCGCGGAGAAAGGCGAGCGCATTGCCGCGATCGTATCGGACATCGTGATGCCCGAAATGTCCGGGCCGGAAACGATCCAACGCCTTGCCGATGCCGGATTCCAGCGTCCTACCATGTTCATCACCGGCTACGACCAGGACCAGCAGGCGAACAAGCTGCCCGCAGGGCTCAAGGCACCCGTCTTGCGCAAACCCGTGCACATCGCCGAGCTGTCCCGCGCCCTTGCCCAATTGTTGGCCGCGTCGCGCTGACGCGCTACGATCCAGGCATGCGCAGAATCGAAACCATTGAGCCTTTTCGGGTGATGCAACTGCTGGAGCGGGCCAAACAATTGGAGGCTGCGGGCCGCCATATCGTGCATATGGAAATCGGCGAGCCGGACTTCCCGACGCCGCCCAGCGTCATCGAGGCCGCGCATCACGCGCTCGACACCCATGGCCAGTTCTACACACCATCCACCGGCCTTCCCGAACTGCGGCACGCCCTGTCCGACTGGTATCGGCGAGAATACGGCGTCGAGGTCGCACCCGAACGCATTCTGATCACGCCGGGCACTTCCGGCGCGTTCAGCCTGCTGTATGCCGTATTGCTCGAGAACGGCGAATCGGTGCTGCTGTCCGACCCCGGCTATCCCTGCCAGCGGAACTTCATCCGCTTGGCCGGCGGGGAACCCATCGCCGTGCCGGTCGGCCCGGACACACGTTACCATCTATCAGCCGAACTGATTGAAACGCATTGGCGACGGGATACGCGCGCGGCGGTGCTGATCAATCCATCCAATCCCACCGGCACGCTGATTCACGACGACGCGCTGGCTGAACTTGCCGCATGCTGCCGCGATCGCGGCGGGTATCTGATCTCCGACGAGATCTATCATGGCCTGACCTACGGCGCGCGCGCGCGCACGGCGCTCGCGTTCGACGATCAGGCCATCGTCGTCAACGGCTTTTCCAAGCGTTGGGCCATGACCGGGTGGCGCATCGGCTGGATCATCGTACCCGAAACGCTGATCGACGCCTGTCGGCGGGTCATGCAGAACATCTTCATCGCCGCGCCCACCCTGTCGCAATACGCCGCCCTCGCGGCGCTGGATGCCGAGCGCGAGGTTGAACACATGCGCACGTCCTATGCCGAACGCCGCGCAGCCTTGTTGGCCAGCCTGCCGCAACTGGGCTTCGAGATCGTGGTCGAACCGCAGGGCGCGTTCTACATCTATGCCAATGTGCGCCGTCTGACCGATGATGCGACTGCGTTCTGCCATGCGCTGCTGGAGCAAGCCGGCGTGGCCATCACGCCGGGTGCGGATTTCGGACAACACCAAGCCAACACGCACGTGCGCTTCTCCTACGCCACCGGCCTGGATGACATTCGGCAGGGGATCGCTAGAATCACCGACTTTCTGGCCGACACCGGCCACACATCATAACCACGCGGAGTTCCTCGCACATGTTCAAGTTCCTGACCAAGCTGTTCGGCAGCCGCAACGATCGCATTCTCAAACAGATGTATCCGCTGGTCGAACGCATCAACGCGCTGGAACCAACGATGCAGGCCCTGAGCGATGAACAGCTCGCGGGCCAAACCGCTCTGTTCAAGCAACGCCTGGAACAAGGCGAAAGCCTGGATGAACTGTTGCCCGAGGCCTTTGCGACCTGCCGCGAGGCGTCCCGGCGCGTGTTGGGCATGCGGCACTACGATGTGCAGTTGATCGGCGGCATGGTGCTGCACCAGGGCAAGATCGCGGAGATGAAGACCGGCGAGGGCAAAACGCTGATGGCCACGCTGCCGGTCTATCTGAATGCGCTGACCGGACGCGGCGTGCACGTGGTCACGGTTAACGACTATCTCGCCAAACGCGATGCGGAATGGATGGGCAAGCTGTATGCCTTTCTCGGGCTATCCACCGGGGTGATCGTGCATGGCCTGGACAACGACCAGCGCCGCGCGGCCTATGCGGCCGATGTCACCTATGGCACGAACAACGAGTTCGGCTTCGACTATCTGCGCGACAACATGGCCTTTGCGCGCGAGGACCTCGTGCAACGCGAATACCACTTCGCCATCGTGGACGAAGTGGATTCGATCCTGATCGACGAGGCGCGCACGCCGCTGATCATCTCCGGGCCGGCCGAGCAGGCCACGGACCTGTACAAGCGCGCCGATGCATTGATCCGGCAACTCGATGAAAGCGATTACGAGAAGGACGAGAAGGACAAGACCGTCGCGTTCACCGAACAGGGGATGGAACACATCGAACGGCTGTGCCGTGAGGCCGGCCTGCTCACCCAGGGCAATCTGTACGATCCCGAAAACGTGAACCTGATGCATGCGATCACCCAATCGTTGCGCGCGCACACGCTGTTCACGCGCGAGGTGGACTACATCGTGCGCGGTGGCGAGGTGATCATCATCGACGAGTTCACCGGCCGTATGATGCCTGGCCGGCGATACTCCGACGGCCAACACCAGGCGCTGGAAGCCAAAGAAGGCGTCGAGGTCCAACCGGAAAACCAAACGCTGGCCTCGATCACGTTCCAGAACTATTTCCGGCTGTACGAGAAACTGGCGGGTATGACCGGCACGGCGGATACGGAGGCCGAGGAGTTCCAGAAGATCTACAACCTCGAGGTTGTGATCGTGCCCACCAACAAGCCGATGATCCGCAAGGATCTGCCGGACCTCGTGTTCCGCGATATGGAGGACAAGTACGAAGCCATCGTGCGCGACATCATCGGCACGCACAAAAGCGGCGCGCCGATCCTGATCGGCACGACTTCGATCGAGAAATCCGAGTATCTGTCCTCCTTGCTCAAGAAAAAGGGCATTCGCCATGAGGTGCTCAATGCCAAGCATCATGAACGCGAGGCGGAAATCGTGGCCCAGGCCGGACGCAAAAATGCGGTCACGATCGCGACCAATATGGCCGGGCGCGGCACGGACATCATGCTGGGCGGCAACCCGGACATGATGATTGCGGCACTGCCCGACAATCTCAGCGAGGAAGAGCGCCAGAAACGCGCCGAGGAGATCCGCGCCCGCTGCAAGGCCGAACACGACGAGGTCGTCGCCGCCGGCGGTCTGCATATCGTCGGCACCGAGCGACATGAATCCCGCCGTATCGACAACCAGTTGCGTGGCCGCGCCGGTCGTCAAGGCGATCCGGGGGTCACCCGCTTCTACCTGTCGCTCGAAGATGATCTGATGCGCATCTTCGGTGGCGAGAAGATGCAGGCCATGCTGACCAAGATGGGCTTCGAGAAAGGAGAAGCCATCGAGCATCCATGGATCAGCAAGTCCATCGAAAACGCGCAAAAGAAGGTCGAGGGTCGCAACTTCGACATCCGCAAGCAGTTGCTCGAATACGACGATGTAATGAACAAGCAGCGCGAGGTGATCTACGCCCAGCGTCGCGAGCTGCTGATGGCCGACGATGTACGCGATGTGATCGAGGACATGCAGCGCGATTATGCCGAGCGGCTGAGCGACGAGTTCCTGCAGGGGCATCCCGAGCAATGGGACCTGGATGGCCTGAAGAAGGCCTTGCACGAACAATTGTCGATCCAGTGCGATCCCGCTGCGTGGCTTGCGGACGACGCGGTCGAGACGGCCGAGGACATGACGGAGAAAATCGTCTCCGCGATGCGCGCGCATATGGATGCCAAGGAGGCGCTGACCGGTGGCGAGCAGATGCGCGCGTTCGAGAAATTCCTGCTGTTGCAGATCCTGGACACCCTGTGGAAGGAACACCTGCTGGCCATGGACCACCTGCGCCAGAGCGTAGGGTTGCGCGGCTATGCGCAAAAGCAGCCCATTCAGGAATACAAGCGTGAATCGTTCGAGCTGTTCTCCACCATGCTGGCGCGCATCCGCGAGGAAACGATGCGCGCGTTGCACAATGTGCAGGTCGAGCAGCCGCGCGAAGCGGTCGAGCCGCCGCGCGCGGCGAGCGCCCCGGAGCAGGTGCGCTACAGCCATGGCGAGGAAGAGCCGCAAGCGGCACCTCAAACCTTTCGGCGCGGCAAGCCGAAAGTCGGGCGCAACGATCCTTGCCCTTGCGGCTCGGGCAAGAAATACAAGCAGTGCCACGGGAAGCGCCGCTGATGGCCGTGAATCCTCCGCGCTTGCCCCCGCCGTTGCCGGTACCCGGCTTTCGGATCGGTGTCGGCTCCTGTGGCGTCAAGGCGCCGGAGCTGGCCGGAACACGTCCGGATGTGGCGTTGATTCATGCCCTGGTCGACTGTCATGCGGCCGGCGTGTTCACGCAGAACCGGCTGCGCGCGGCCTGCGTATCGCTTGGCGAGGCAACGCTGCAACAAAACGGCGATTGCATCCGGGGCATCGTCGCCAACAGCGGCAACGCGAATGCCGCCACCGGCAGCAATGAGGAAGGCTGGGCGCGCGCGATGATTGCCGCGGCGGCCGGCGCGATCGGTGTGCGCAGTGAACAAATGCTGTCCGCCTCCACCGGTGTGATCGGCGAACCCTTCCCGATCGACCGTGTCGAGCAGGGCATCGGCGAGGCGGCGGCATGCAAGGCCGGGTGGCAGGACGCCGCGGAGGCCATCCGCACCACCGATACGTTCGCCAAATGGACCTCGCGTCGTGTCGGCCCGTACACGATTACCGGCATCGCCAAGGGCAGCGGCATGATCCATCCCAACATGGCCACCATGCTTGCATTCATCGCCACCGACGCACCGCTGGCGCAAAAGCAATTGCAGCCCATGCTGCGGGCTGCAGTCGAGCGTTCATTCAACGCGATCAGCGTGGACGGCGACACCTCGACGAACGATACCGTCTATCTTCTCGCCAGCGGTCTGGGCCTGGGACTGCCGCCGATGGGAAAGACGCGGACGTTTGAGCACGCCTTGCATGAGGTATGCCGGGAACTGGCGCAAATGATCGTGCGCGACGGCGAAGGCGTCAGCAAATTCGTGACCATTCATGTCACCGGCGCCAGGAACGAGTCCGAGGCGCGTCATGTTGGCCGCACGATCGCAACCTCGCCGCTGGTCAAGACCGCGTTTGCCGGCTCCGATGCAAACTGGGGCCGCATCGTCGCCGCGGCCGGCAACGCCGGCATCGACTTCGATCCCCGGCGCATCTCGTTGCGCTGCGATGACGTGGTCATGCTCGAACGCGGCGAACTGCATCCCGACTACCGCGATGCGGACGGCATGGCCGTGTTCGCGCGTGACGAGTTCTCGATCACCCTCGATCTTGGCATGGGACAGGCGCAGAGCACGGTGTGGACCGGCGACCTGACCCATGACTATATCACAATCAACGCCGAATACCGGACCTGATCGCGTAGCCATGGCCAGCACCGCGCGCAACAAACAGCGCATCGCCCTGGTTGCCGCTTTTGGACCCGACCGACACTTCCTGCTGCTCAAGCGGCCGGACGCGGTGCACCAAGGCGGACTCTGGTCGCTGCCCGGCGGGAAGCTGGAGCCAGACGAGTCCCCACTGGCCGCCGCGCAGCGGGAGCTTGCGGAGGAAACCGGCCTGGAAGGTCGGGATTGGCGCGCATTGGGCACACACGAGCATTGTTATCCCGACCGCGCCCTTCGTTTCCATCTCTTTGCCTGCCGGATACCCCATGCACCATCGAAGCCAGAAGCGCGTTGGCGCTGGACCAGCTTGGCCGAAGCGCGTTCGCTGCCGATGCCCGCAGCCAACGCGGGCCTGCTTCGCCTGATCGCCAGAGCGAACCCTTAGGGCCGCTATACTTTGCGTGGCTTCTTTGCGCGAGCGCGCGGATGCGCCTGATCGTATGCCTCGGTAAGCCTGGCGATATCAAGATGCGTATAGCGCTCGGTCGTGGCCAGGGAAGCATGGCCGAGCAGCTCTTGAATCGCACGCAGGTCGCTACCGCCGGCCAGAAGATGGGTGGCATACGAATGACGCAGCCGGTGCGGCGTCACGGAGATGTCCGCGCCGGCATGCATGGCCCGGGCCTTGAGCATGCGTTGCACGCTGCGCACGGAAAGGCGTCCTCCCCGTCGATTCAGAAACACCGCCTGCGTTCCCGTGGCCGGACGCGCATCAAGATAGTCGGCAAGCAGCCTGGCCGCGCGCTCGGGAATCGGCACGATGCGCTCCTTGCGTCCCTTGCCCAACACGCGCAACTCCCGCGCCGCCAAATCGATATCCTCCATATTCAGGCCAACCGCCTCCGATACGCGCAATCCACATCCATACATGACCGCCAGCAAGGCCAGGTCGCGCGTTTCATCGGTGCAGCCCGCATCGTGCAGCAATGCCTGTGCCTGTTCGGGCGGCAAGGCACGGGGCAAACGCTTGGGCTGCTTGGGCGCGCGCAGACCCAGGCAAGGATTGGAGGCGCAGAAACCTTCGCGGACACAATAGCCGAACAAGGCAGACAGCGCCGACAAGCGGCGCGCCAACGTGCTTGCCGCCTTGCCTTCCGCATGTCCTCGCACCAGCCAGTCCTGCACATGCTGGCGCCCAATCTCGGCCAACGCGCAATCGCCGCGTTGGGCCAGAAACGAACGCAAATCCCGCCGGTAAGCGGCGACGGTGTTGGGCGAGGCTAGCCGAACCTCGGCCAATTCCACCAAAAAACGTTCAATCGCCGCCGAAAGACGCATCAATCACGACTCCAAACCTCAACACGGCCGCCGCCCAACGCCTTGGACACATACATCGCCTCGTCAGCCCGCTGAATCAGCTGTTGCACCTGCCAATCTTCGCCGGCCGGACTGACCGCAAGGCCAAAGCTTGCGGACAGCGCATGCCCTTCCAACGGTTCATCGGTAATCGCCTTGAGCATGCGTTCAGCGATTTGCCTGGCGCGCTCCAACGAACAGCCTGGCAATAGCACCACAAACTCGTCGCCCCCCATGCGAATCAACGGATCCTGCGCGCGCATGAAACGCCGCAGGCGGACGCAAAGCTCGCTCAACGCACGATCGCCAAAATCGTGACCATGCTCATCGTTCAGGCGCTTGAAACAGTCCATATCGATATACAGGCAGGCAACCGGCGCGTGTCCAAACCATTGCGACAGCGGTTGATGACTGCGCGGCTGCAGAAAGCGCCGGTTGCGGCTGCCGGTCAATGTGTCGGTCACGCTCATGCGTGCCAACCTTGCCTGCGCAACCGCATTCTCCAACGACAAGCTCAGCACCTGACCAAGATGCATGAGAAAGTCGGTGCCCTGTCCCGGCGCGAAACGGTTGCGATCGATCGCGCCCAGCCCGAGCACGCCGAATGGCTGTTCCAATTCTCCCAGTGTCAATAACGCCAACGAACCGAGATGGGCATCGGCGGAAGTAAGCCAAGCGAACCCATCATGGTTCAGCTGCAACAAGGTCACCTGCTGCCGGTTCAACCCCATCGCCGCGATTTCACCCTGCTCCAGCCAGACCAGGTCGCGCTCGGACAAAGATTGCATGGATTGATTGCCCATGAAACTCGCGCGATCGAACCAGAAACGGGCGAAATCGAGATCGAACTGCGCGCGCAAACCACGCAGCAAGGTGAAACACAGGTCTTCAGGGTCTGTACAGCGCAGCACGCTCGCTTCCAGTTCGAACATGCGCCGGAACAACTGCTCGTTGGTACGCAGGCGCTGCATCACCCGTGCGACATATTGGCGCAACTCCCGGTTTTCAGCGGCCAGCTTTTGCATTCGACGCGAGGAAATATCCTGAATCTTTGCAGCGTTGTCTTCACTCATTCCTCAACCCTCCGTCGTGCCTCGTCCAGAGACAGCACTCCGCCTGAGAGCACCAGCTTCATGCCCTCCTCCACGCTGATATCCATACGCGTCAAGTCCTCAGGTGCGACAAACAACAACCAGCCCGTGGTGGGCAGCGGCGTGGAGGGCACAAACACGGCGAGACAACGCGCGCCACCGGCCTCCGCGGGCATGTGTCCCTCGCCGGTCACAAAGCCAATCGCCCATTGTCCTGGCTTCGGAAACGGCACCAGCACCACCTCTCGAAACGCGCGAGAGCTATCGCTGAACAGGGTTCCCAACAACTGCCGGGTGGTCTTGTGCACCGTGCGAATCAACGGAATCCGTTCCATCAGACGATCGAACAGGCGCATCAGCCTCCGCCCCAGCACATGGGTAGTGACCGCGCCCACCACGATGATGAAGACCACGGCCAGCAGCACCCCAAAGCCCGGGATTTCCATGCCCAGCCAGCTCGCGGGTTGATAAGCCGCGGGCAACAGCGCCAGCGCTTTGTCCGAAAGCTTGAGCAACCAATCAACGATGGCCACGGTGACCAGCAAGGGGGCCAGCGCGATCACCCCGGCGATCAGATAACGACGCAGCGCGCCCATCATGATGCGGGATGCAGCGCCCTGTCCAACGACAGGAAGGTTGGGAGCTGAGACGAAGCCTGGACGACCGTTTCCAGGAAGCGCACCGTCTCCGGATGTGGATGGGCAATCAGAATGCAGCGCGCGTGCTCTGCGCATGCCAATGCGCGTTGCCAGGCGCGGCGCAGCGAATCGGGATCCGTCCGATGGTCGAGAAACAGGCGCCGACTACCCCAGACAATACCCGCCTCCCGCGCCACCTGTGCGGCCACCGAGTCCTTGTGCGTGCGCGAATCCACGAAAAAAAGCCCGTGTTCACGGCACAACTCCATCACCCATTGCATGAGCGGTCGCTCCCGGGTAAGTCGCGACCCCATGTGATTGTTCACCCCGACCGCAAACGGCACACGCGCCAGATCCTGCTCGAACACCTTGCGCACCTCTTCCCTGGCCATACCAACGCGCAAAAACGCCGGCGACATATGCGCGGCAAGATAGGGGTTGTCCGGCTGCATGGGCAAATGCAGCATCACAAGTTGCCCGGCCCGATGCGCCCGGCGCGCACTCTCGCCAGCCAACGGCGCATCGGGCAACACCGAAATGGCCAGCGGAATATGCAGCGCCAGCAGACGTTCCAAAGCCCGCCGATCATAACCAATATCATCCACGATCAACGCCAAGCCCGTGGTCGGCGAAGGCGCTGGTACCGGCGGCGTCGGCGCCGTCGGCACCTGAGAGAAATCCTCGAACACCGGCGCGTTCGGCGGGATGGCGGCAACCTTCGGCTTCGGCGCCGGTCGCGGTTGAACAAGAATGAGCAACACCACCAGCGCCACGACGCCGCCCAACAACAGAGCCAGCCAGCGTGCGCCCCTTTGGCGCTCAGTCATGCGACCGCCCGAACCGCCGCACGTTCAGCGCGCTATTGCCGGCGCAGCGCATGCAACCCCTTGAGCAGATCCAGCGCCCGCTGCAGCTGCACATCGCGCGCCAAACGCTGGCGCATCGCCGCGCTGGCCAGCTTGGGCTCCTCCGCTTTGCGCTCCTTGCCATGCTTGCCGTTGCCGTTATCCAGGTGCCCCCTCAAGTCGCGTTCCGAAATACCCGCAATATGGGGTTTCTTTTCATCCCGCGGCGGCAATGGGACAAAGGCGACCTTAATGTCCGGCTCGATGCCGGTGGCCTGAATCGACCGTCCACTCGGGGTGTAATACAACGCGGTCGTGACCTTGATCGCGGTGCCGTCCTGCAGCGGCACGACCGACTGCACCGAACCCTTGCCAAAACTTCGCTCACCGAGCAGCACCGCGCGATGATGATCCTGCAATGCGCCGCTGACGATCTCTGCCGCCGAGGCAGTACCCTGATTGATCAGTACAATCAATGGCTTGCCACGCAGGATATCGCCGGGATGGGCATCAAACGAAAGATTCCTGCCCACCCGCGACTTCGTGCTGACGATATTTCCCTTGTCGAGGAACAAGTCGGAGACCTTCACCGCTTGGTCGAGCAGTCCACCAGGATTATTGCGCAGATCGAGCACCGCGCCGTCCAGCGGATGGCCCGCGCGCTTCTCCAACGCGGCAACCTGCTCGCGCAATGTGGACGCGGTCTTTTCCTGGAACTGGGTGATGCGCAGGTAGGCGAAGTGATTGTCGAGAAAATCGCTCTTGACCGATTTGACATGGATGATGTCGCGAACCACGCGCACATCGAACGGCGCATCGGTACCCTTGCGGAAGATGGTCAGCACGACCGGCGTACCCGGCTTGCCCCGCATTCGTTTGACCGCCTCCGGCAACGACATGTCTCGCGCCAGTTCACCATCGATCTTAATAATCAGGTCACCAGCATGCAGTCCGGCCCGATCGCCCGGGGTATCCTCGATCGGCGCGACGATGCGAATCCCGCCTTCAGCCGAGGTGATTTCGATGCCCACGCCGCCAAACTCTCCCGTCGTATCCACCTGCATCTGCTTGTACATGTCCTTGTCGAGATACAGCGAATGGGGATCGAGATGGGAAAGCATGCCGGCCAAGGCGCCATCGATCAGCTGCTCGTCCGTCACCTCCTTGACATAGGAGCGGCGCACCAGCTCCATGACCTGGGAGAATTTCTGCAGTTGACGATAGTCCGTTGCCGCTTTCGCCTGTTGATAGCCATGCCCCGGATTCCAGGCCAGCGCCGCCGCTGCCAGCACGACCACGAAACCCGCGACCAACGTGAACCGGCGTTTCCAGTTATTCATCGTTCACCCCTTCACAAAAATCAGCGACCGCACCAGCGCCTCGGATTCACCGGCCTGCCGCGGTCGCGCACTTCAAAGTACAGCCGCACCTGGCTGCTCCAACCGGTATTGCCCGCCGTTGCCAGACGTTCACCCTGTTCCACCCAGTCGCCGACCTGCCAATAGAGCGCATTATTATGCGCATAAACACTGAGGATGCCATCACCGTGATCGACGATCATCATCAATCCATAACCGCCAAACCAGTCGGCATAGCGCACCCGTCCGGCAGCGATCGCGCGCACCTCGCGCGAGCCGCGCGGCGCCATCTCCACTCCGGCCAAACGCGGTCGATTGGGTGCCGGACGGGCTCCGAATCCGGCCACGATGCGTCCCTTGCGCAAGGGCCAGGGCAAGCGCCCCTTCAACGCGCGCACCGGTCGGTGCCCCTGAAGCTGGCGCTCCGGCTGCAACAGGCCCCGTGCGATGCCATGCAGCAAATCGCGCAGGGCCTGTTCCTGTTCGGCAAGCTCGCGATCGCGCTGCTTTTTCAGGCGCACATCGGCATCGATGCGACGAATCATCGCCCGCTTTGCCGCAAGCTGACGCCGCAACGCCTGTTCCGCGGCCTGTTTCTCGCGCCATGCCTGCTTCAGCGAATCACGCTGGGCAGCCAACTCCTGCTCCAACCGCGCCAGTCTCCGCACGTCGTCGGCCAACCGCGCGCGCGCGCGCTGCTGGTCACGCATGAGATAATGCAACAGATAACGGCGATGCGGAATTTCATTGATCGCCACCCCACCCAGCAACATTTGCCATGGCGTAAATTGGCCGGTCCGTTTCCATGCGGCCACCGCCTCGCGCAGCAACCGTTCACGCAACTCCTCGATCTCCCGCTCCAACGCCTTGCGCTGTTGTTGCAGCGCCCGCACGCGGCGATCAACGGCGCGGAAAGCCTGCTCCGCCTGCTCCCGTGCCCGCGATGCCTGCACCAAATGCATATCCTGCTCGCGCAATTCGCGCAGCAGGCCCCCCAGCCGCGCTTCGAGCCGCGCCCGCAGGCGCGCCAAACGTTGCCGCTCCTGGTGCACCCGCTGCAATTGCTGCTCGGTTGTCTGATCCGCCCATGCGCCCGTCGCCACCGCACCAAGCCAGGCACACAGGCAGCAAACGATGACCGGCAGCCGCATCATGCGCGATGGTAGGGGTGACCGCGCAGCATCGTGAATGCGCGGTAGCACTGTTCCAATACGAGAATACGCACGAGCTGATGCGGCAAAGTCAGTCGCGACAAGCTCCAGCACCGCCCCGCCCGCTGGCGGACCGTCGCATCCACCCCCGATGCGCCACCGATCACGAAGTCCAGACGCGCATTGCCGGCCAGGCTGGAAAACATACGGGCCCAATCCCGGCTGGACACGGCATCCCCGCGTTCATCGAACAGCACAAACCCTTCCGTTGCGGCACGCAGAATGCCGCGCGCCTCCTGCTGCCGCAATTGCGTCGCGTGACGCGCCCGTCCTTCCGGCAGCTCAACGATGTGCACCTCGGCAAACGCGCGCAAGCGTCGCAGAAAATCCGCCTCGAACGCGGCCAGGTCGGGACGCCCCTTCCCCACGGCGAGCAAGCGGATACGCACCAGCGCTCAGCCCCCGTGCCGCACCGATTCAGGCTGCGCCCACAAGTGTTCAAGCTGAAAGCTCGCGCGCACCTCGGGCAAAAACAAATGCACCACCACATCTCCCAGATCGACGAGCAGCCATTCCATCGCCTCAAGTCCCTCGATCCGGGCACTCAGCGCATGCGCATGCGCGACCTCGGAAACCGCCTGCGCCAACGCCTTGAGTTGCCGATCGGAACGGCCACTGGCGATAATGAAACGATCGGCGAAATCGCATCGCCCGCGCACGTCGATGATCAGCACATCCTGCGCCTTCTTGTCTTCCAGCGCCTCCACCACCGCCGCGGTCAGGCGCGCAACTTCATCCTGTCGAGATTCGGGTTCCACATCGACTCCTTATCATTCTCATTCCCGCCCATAGCGGCGCCTCAACGCCGGCATCAGCCTGGCATCCACCAGGCCCGCGACGTCGCGCCCGGCAGACAAACGCGCACGCACCTCGGTGGACGAAATCGCCGGCAACCGCGCATCGAGCACATAACACACATGCCCTCCCCCCCTGCACAGGGGCCAGGAAGCGCGATCCACCTCGTGCCACCCCTCAATGCGCGGACGCGCCCAACCGGCGCGCGCGAAGACAAGCAGATCGCAATATCGCTGATGCTCAGGATAGCCTACCCAGCGCGGAAGGCCGGCCAAGGCATCCGCGCCCAGCAGCCATACCGCGCGATCCTGCGGGTAAGCCTGGGCAAACGCCCGCAGGGTTTCAATCGCCGGGACGGGAGCGGACTGGCGCACCTCCCAATCCCACACGCGCATATTTTTTTCGCCTTCAATCATGCGCTCCACCCAGCGCAGGCGCTGGGCTCCGTCCGCAACCCCGGACAAACGACGATGCACCGGCCTGCCAACCGGAACGAACCAGACCTGATCGACATAAGCTTCCGCCAACGCCGCGCGCGCCAGCGCCAAATGCCCCAAATGGGGCGGATCGAAGCTGCCGCCAAATAGCCCGATGATGCGTGGGGTCAACTACTGCCGCACCTCGCCATCGCCGAGGACGATCCATTTCTGCGTGGTGAGGCCCTCCAACCCCACCGGACCGCGCACATGCAATCGATCCGTCGAAATGCCAATCTCCGCGCCCAGCCCATATTCGAATCCATCGGCAAAGCGGGTGCTCGCGTTCCACATCACTGACGAGGAATCCACCTCGCGGAGGAACAATTGTCCGGCGCGCCGGTCCTCGGTGACGATCGCATCGGTGTGCCCCGAGCCATGGCGCGCAATATGGGCCATGGCCGCGTGGAGATCATCGACCACGCGGATCGATAAAATCGGGGCCAGGTATTCGGTGTCCCAGTCCTGCTCGCTGGCCTTTAGCACCGGCACACGCCCATCCAGGATCGCGCGTGTACGCGCACAGCCGCGCAGCTCCACACCCTTCTCGCTCATCGCCTCGGCAATCGGGGGCAACACGGCCTCCGCAATATCCCGGTGTACGAGCAGGGTTTCCATGGCATTGCAAACGCCATAGCGATGTGTCTTCGCATTGACCGCGATCGCCACGGCCTTGTCGCGATCGGCTGCCGCATCGATATACACATGGCAAATACCGTCGAGATGTTTGATCACCGGCACCCTCGATTCGGCCGCCACGCGCTCGATCAGGGAACGCCCGCCGCGGGGGATAATGACATCGATATAGACGTCGCTCTTGAGCATCGCGCCGACCATGGCCCGATCCGTCGAATCGATCAATTGCACCGCGTCCTGCGGCAAACCGGCCTTCAGCAGAGCGCGGCGCATGCATGCGGCAATCACGCGATTGGAATGGATCGCCTCGGAGCCGCCACGCAAGATCGCCGCATTCCCAGACTTCAAGCACAACCCCGCCGCATCCGCGGTCACATTCGGACGTGACTCGTAAATGATGCCGATCACCCCCAGCGGCACGCGCATATGCCCGACCTGGATACCCGAAGGCCGATAGCGCAAGGCATCGACGGCGCCCACAGGATCCGGCAAGGCCGCGATCTGTTCAAGCCCCTCGGCCATGGCCTCGATACGGTCGCCATTGAGCAGCAGGCGATCAACCAGCGCGGCATCGAGCGCATTGGCACGCGCCCGCTCGACATCCAGCGCGTTGGCGGCAAGGATTTCCTCCATCTCGCGCCTGATCGTCATCGCCGCATGTTCCAGCGCGAGATTCTTGGCACGCGTGTTGGCCATGCGCATCGCGGCCGCCGCCGTGCGCGCCTGCCGGCCCAGTCTGTCCATCATCGCCTGGCAATCCTGCGTCATCTCTCCTCTCCTGTCTCCGGGTGCAATAGCACCAGATTGTCGCGGTGAATCACCGATGAAAAATCCCTGTAGCCAAGGATGCGCTCGATCTCATGGCTGCCATGCCCCTGAATCTTGCGCAGATCCTCGGCGCTGTAATTGCTGAGTCCGCGTGCGATCACGCCATGACGCCCAACAATATCGATACAGGCGCCCTTGTCGAACACCCCTTCCACCGCCGTCACGCCCACCGGCAACAGGCTGCTGCCGCGCTCCAGCAAAGCCCGCTCCGCCCCCGCATCGACACGCAATCGCCCCTCTGGGCGCAGCACATCGGCGATCCAGTGCTGACGCCGGCTGCGCCGATCGCTGCCACAAAGGAACAGCGTGCCAATATCCTCGCCCGCGAGCAAGGCGCGCAGCACTCCCGGACGCTGGCCATTCACGATCGCCGCCGGCACACCGCCACGCGTGCTGATCCGCGCCGCATTCATCTTGCTGGCCATGCCACCCGTGCCGAACGAGGAACCGGCCCCACCTGCGGCCCGCAACACCTCGGCGGAGAATTGGCGCACCACCCCATAGCGTCGGGCATCGCCATGCTCGCGCGGCGCCTTGTCATACAAGCCATCGACATCGGTCAGCATCACCAACAGATCCGCATCAATCACCAGACTGACCAATGCGCCCAGAGTGTCATTGTCGCCAAACTTGATCTCCTCGACGACCACCGTGTCATTCTCATTGACAATCGGCACCACGCCGGCGGAAAACAAGGTTGCGCTGGTATTGCTGGCATTCAGGTAGCGACGCCGGTGGCGCAAGTCGTCCTTGGTCAGCAGCATCTGCGCCACGATGCGCCCATGCCGGGCGAACGCATTGCCATAGGCGCGCATCAGTTTGGGCTGGCCGATCGCCGCCGCCGCCTGCTTCTCGTGCACGCTCAGCGTGCGCCCAAGCCAACCCAGGCGTACGCAGCCCAAGGCAACCGCACCGGAACTCACCACGGCCACCTCGATGCCCCGACGCATCAGGGTCTCCAGCTCGTCAACCAGCGTATCAATCACATCCTGCCGAATGCCTTGACGCGCATCGGCGAGCAGCGAACTTCCAATCTTGACCACGATGCGCCGCGCCTTGGCAAGGTCCCGTCGCTCCCGAATCACCGCGTCTCTCCCCGCGCATGCAACAACCGCTCATAAACCGCGCGCAGCATGGGCTGCACCCCTTCGCCGGTCACCGCCGAAATCGCATACACCGGCAAGGCAAACTCCCGCGCAGCAGCCAGCGCCTGCCGACGTCCATCCGCATCAAGCAAATCGATTTTGTTGAGTACCAGCAACCTTGGCTTGCCCGCCATCCCCGGACCGTAGCCTTCCAGTTCACGCTCAATCTCGCGCACCTGCGCCGCGATCGACTTGCCCTCAAAACATGAGGCATCCACCACATGCAGCAGGAAGGCGGTGCGCTCAAGATGGCGCAGAAAACGCGCGCCCAGCCCACGCCCCTGATGCGCGCCCTCGATCAACCCCGGCACATCGGCGACAACAAAGCCATCGCCATCGTCCATGAACACCTGACCGAGCTTTGGCGCCAAGGTGGTGAACGGATAATCGGCAATCTTGGGCCGCGCATTGGAAATGCGCGCAAGCAACGTGGACTTGCCCGCATTGGGCAACCCCGCCAACCCCACATCAGCCATCAGCTTCAGCTCCAGCCAGCGAATGCCGGCCTCGCCGGGCTCACCCGGCTGGGCATAGCGCGGCGCGCGATTGGTACTGGTGGCGAAATGCGCGTTGCCCAGACCGCCGGCTCCGCCGCGCGCTAAGATATAGCGCTCGCCATCCTGGGATAGATCCTTGAGCACATGGCCATGCTCATCCTTGACAATCGTCCCTAGCGGCACCTCGACCACAATGTCGTCGGCGTTGCGTCCATGCCGGTCGGAACCCATCCCCGGCTGCCCGTTTTTCGCGATCAGACGCTTGCGCAGGTACAGCTCCTGCAGGGTGTTCTTGCGCCGGCTGGCAACCAGGATCACATGCCCGCCGCGTCCTCCATCGCCACCGTCGGGGCCACCCTTGGGGATGTATTTCTCGCGTCGAAACGATACGCACCCCGCTCCGCCATGCCCGGCGCGCACTTCGATCCGAACCTCATCGATAAAACGCATGCTCAATTACACCATGGAATCCAACCAATACTCAATACGCACAAAAAAGGGGGCGCGACCGGCGCACCCCCTCCAAATTCAAGGACAGCCTTGGACTCAAGCCGTCACACGCACGGTCGTGCGTCCTGCCCGCTTGTAATACTCCACCTTGCCGTCGATCAGCGCGAACAGGGTATAATCCTTGCCACAACCGACGTTCTCGCCCGGACGAATCTTCGTGCCGCGCTGGCGCACGAGAATATTGCCCGCGCGCACGGTCTCGCCACCGTACTTCTTCACGCCCAACCGCTTGGCGTTGGAATCGCGTCCGTTGCGGCTGGAACCACCTGCCTTCTTATGTGCCATCGTTCCGCTCCTTATCCGTTAAACGCTGATCTTCTCAATGCGCACGGCGGTATAATCCTGCCGATGCCCCTTGGTGAGCTTGTAATGCTTGCGGCGGCGCTTCTTGAAGATCACCACCTTCTTGCCTCGACCGCCACCGGTCACCACTGCCTCGACGCGCGCACCCGAAGCCTCATCGCCAACCTTGATCTCTTTGCCCGCGCCGACCAGCAGCACCTCATCAAACGTCACCTTCTCGCCCTCGGCGGCGGCCAGCTTCTCAATGCGCAGCTCATCGCCTTCCTGCACGCGATACTGCTTGCCACCCGTCTTGATTACAGCATACATGGAAAACCCCACCGTCAGGCAGCCTTGCCAGGCTTGCCGTATTTCTTGTAAAAACGCTCGACCCTACCCTCGGTGTCCACAATCTTCTGCTTGCCGGTATAGAAGGGATGACACGCCGAGCAGATCTCCACACGGAAATCGCCCTTCGTCGAGCGGGTCTCGAAGGTATTCCCGCAAGAGCAGGTTACCTTGGATACAACATATTCTGGATGAATGCCAGCTTTCACGTTCAAATCTCCTGTTCGCCATCGGGCCCTATGATCCAAAGGGGCGCGATTTATAGCTTCAAGCGAGGATCGATGCAAGCGCAAACTTGTCAATCCGCGCTCGCTTCGAGCAATGCATCCACCCGCGCAAGCGCCGCATCGTCCAGCGCGTTGACGGACGCCATCAACCGCAAATAAGCCATGGCATGGCGCGCCACCGCATCCGCATACCGTTGCCGACTCAACGCCAGTCGCTCCTCGGCATCGAGCACCTCGGTGATCGCACGCAGCCCCACCGCAAAGCCCGCATGCGCGGCCCGCCTGGCGGTGGCGGCGCTGTGCAGGGCCTTGCGCAGCGCCCGAACCTCGGCCGCCGTGGTCCGCAGCTCGAGAAACGACTGTCTAGCCAGCAGGCGCGCGGCACGCTGGGCATCGGTCAGCTCGAATTCGGCGCGCAACTGCTCTTTGCGGCTCTTGCGCTGCTGCGCCCAGGTGCCGCCACCCGCATACAACGGCATGGACACCTCGATGCCCACGGAAGCCGCATTGACCCGCACGCCACCGAATGTGCCGTCGGAACTCACATCCCGCGACAAGCCCGCCACCAGCTGAACCTTGGGCAATGCCCCACCCACGGCGCGCAAGTGCCCGGCATCGGCCAGCTCGACCGCCTTGCCACGCAAGCGCACGCTCAACGCGTCCCGCGCGGCGCGCGCTTCCCAGGCCGACACCTTATCCGGATGCACGGAGATCGGCGCGATCATTTCAGGTATGCGCGCCGGCACGTTGGCGGGAGCGCCGAGCAAAGACTGCAACCGCGCGTGGGCCGTGGCCAGCATCTGCTCCGCCCGAATCCGCTGTGCGCGAGCAAGATCGCGCCGGCTGTCGGCGTCCAGCGCCTCGTTCACCGCCGCGGTTCCCGCATCGAATGCGGCCTGGGCCCGCGCGGCCAATCGTGCAAGCGCACGCTCGCTTGCCTGTGCCGCGGCCAGCGCCGCCTGCGCACGCCAAACCTCGAGCCACGCCCCCGCAGCTGACAGCACCGTTTGCTGACGGGCAAGCGCCAACTTGAGCTCGCCGCTCGCCGCCGCAATAGCTCCCTGGCGATAGGTCGCCCACTTCTCCAGGTCGAACAATGGCTGGTAGGCCATCACGCTGTACGCCTGCTCGTTGTTGCGCACACGCGTTGCCAGAAGGCTGATCGGGCGATCGTAACGATAGCGCTCCTGCTTGCGTGTCACGGCGACCTGAGCCACCACATAAGGCAACAGCCAGGCGCGTCCCAACACCCGATCCTCAGCCGCCGCGTCCCGCGCCGCCGCAGCCGCCTGCAGGGCCGGCGCATGCGCGAGCGCCTGCCCGACCGCATCCTGCAGACCGTTCCCCCAGGCCAGACTCGGGGACAACAGCACCAGCGCAACAAACCGCATCCGCTTCATGGCTTCACTCCCACATGCTTCGCACGCCAACGCGCGACACGCGCCAAGCCGTGTGCCAACAGCGAGTAGGCAGCGGGAACGACCACCAGCGTCAACAACGTTGAGGAAATCATGCCGCCGATCACCGCCACCGACATCGGGATCGTCATCTCGCTGCCCGACCCCAAGCCCATCGCCGCCGGCAACATGGCAAACACGATGGTCAACGACGTCATCAGCACCGGCCGCATGCGAATGGGACACGCCTCGCGCAGCGCCTGATCGATCGCCATGCCCTGGGCACGGTACTGATTGGTCAGGTCGATGAGCAAAATCGAATTCTTCGCGACCAGCCCGACCAGCAACACCAGGCCGATCATGGAAAAAATGTTCAAGGTATGGCCGGTCATCACCAACGCCGCAATACCGCCGGCAATGGCCATCGGCTGGGCCAACAACAATACCCAGGGCTGGGCGAAGGAATTGAACTGGCTGGCCAACACCATGAAGATCAGGATCATGGCCACGCCGAAGGCAAACATCATGTTCTTGCCCGTCTTCTTGTATTCGGAGGCCTGGCCGGTGTAGACAATGCGATAGCCGGGCGGCAGCAAATCCCGCGCCGCCGCGTTCACCCGTGCCACCGCATCGCCCAACGGCAGCGTTGGCGCCGAATAAAACATGCCCGCATACCTCAGATCCATCTTCTGGATCACCGCCGGCCCCAGACGCGGCTGCCAGCTGGCGATCGTATCCAGTCGCACCTGCGTCCCTTGTGGGGTGCGTAGATAAATCTTGCGCAGATCCGCCGGCTGCTGCAGCTGGCCGTCCCCCGCCCGCAAGCGGATATTGTAGCGGTTGCCGTCGCCGGGCTGATCATTGTAGCGAGCCACATCGTATCCACCCGCCAGCACGCCCACGGTCTGCGCGATATCCGCCGCCGCGATACCGAGATCGCGCGCGCGCATGCGGTCCACCTGCAACACCAGTTGCGGCAAATCAAGCTGCAAGTCGAGGTCGAGCTGACCCATGCCGACTATCGCGTCGAGCCTGCGCTTGAGCGCATGCGATAGTCGCGCCACCTCGCCCAGGTCGGGGCCGGTCAGAGCAAACTGCAACGGCTCCCCGCGCTGACCTCCGCCAACCAGGGGCACCTTCACCGCAAAGGCGTGCAGTCCGGGAATCACATTCAACCGTTGCTGGATCGCGGGTAGAATCTCCCACTGCCGGCGCTTGCGCTCCGCCTTCGGCGACAGACGGACAAACACCATGCCCTGGTTGACCTGGCCACGCTGTCCCGCACCAATCATGCTGAAATAACTGCGCACATCGGGATCGGCGCGCAGAACCTCCTCCACCGCCCGCAACCGCGCATCCGTGTCGCGAATCGAGGCGCCCAGGGGAGCCTTGAAAATCACCATGAATCGCCCCTCGTCCTCCTTGGGCACAAACCCCTTGCCGATCACCCCGAACAACGCCGTGCTGGCGAGAAACAACGCCAGCGCCCCCAGCAACACGCTCCAACGATGCGCAAGACACCACGCCAAGAGCGTACGATAGACACGATCCAGCCATTGAAAGGCCCGATCGAACCCGCGATACCATGCGCCATGCGCCTTGCGCACGATGAGATAGCGCGAGCAGAGCATTGGAACCAGGGTCAGCGCGACAAACAGCGACGCGAGCACGCCAAACGTCACGATCACGGCGAACGCGTTGAAAAAGCGACCGACCATGCCGTCCATGAAAATCACCGGTGCGAAAATCGCCACAATACTCAAGCTGGCCGCGGTCACCGCAAATGTCACCTGACGACTGCCGTCCAACGCGGCTTGCCGCGCATCCGGCGCCAGCCCCTGTTCGCGATGCCGATAGATATTTTCCAGCACAACGATCGCATCATCGACCACCACCCCGATCAGCAGCAGCAATGCGAGCAGGGTCATCAGGTTCAGCGTGAATCCGAAGGCATAGGCCACCGCGATCGAGGTGAGCATGGATACCGGAATCGCCGCAGTCACGATCACCGTTGCACGGAAGTTTTTCAGAAACACCAGCACTACCGCGAACGCCAACAACACCGATTCGATCAGATGTTCCTTGAGTCCATCGACGATGCCCTGAATGATTTCGCCATCGTTGGATGCGATTTGCAAACGCATGCCCGCCGGCAAGGCCGGTACGATCTCCTCCCGCAGGCGCCGCTTGACTTCGTTCACAATGGCCACCGCATTGCTGCCGGTCACCTTGACCACGCCGATTCCCACCGCCGGTTTGCCGTTGAAGCGCGCCAACTGCCTGAAATCGGCGATGCCGTCCTCGATGCGCGCAATATCCGCCAGCGTAATCACATTGCCCGCCCGCGCGCGAACCACCATGGCGCGAAGCTGGCGCAGGGAATGGAACTCCATATCCAGCTTGATCATGTATTCCCGCTTGCCGCCGGTCAGGAATCCACCGGGAAACTGAACATGCTCGCGCCGAAATGCAGCGATGACCTCCGGAATCGACACACCAAGCGCGCGCATGCGGTCCAGATCAAGCCAAACACGGATCGTACGCTTGCGCTCCCCCGCGATTTGCACCTCGCCCACACCGCTGATGTTCTCCAGCCGTTTCTTGATCACATTGCGCGCGTACTGATTCAATTGCTGCAGCGTGCGGTCGCCGGTCAGCGCCAGCCACAGGATCGGGGCAGCTCCCACCTCGACCTTGGCAACCACTGGAGGATCGCTGTCCTTGGGCAATGCGCTGACCACCTGATTCACCTTGGCCTGCACCTCATTGAAGGCCACATCGATATCCTTGGACAACAAAAATTGGATGGTGACCACCGATACGCCCGGCGAGGAGTACGAAATCACATGCTCAATACCGGGGATGCTGTTCACCTTTTCCTCGATCAACGAGGTCATCGATGCATCGACAATATCCGGATCCGCACCCACTTGCACGGTGGTCACCGAAACCATCGGGAAATCAACCGTGGGAAAGCGATCGACACCAATGCGCTGATAGCTGATGACGCCAAACAGCACCAACAGCGCCGACATCATCCAGGCCAACACATGACGCTGAATGGAAATGGCGGGAAGATTCATCAATGCGCCGCCTGAATGCGCACGCGCGCACCGTCGCTCAAGAATGCCGCGCCGGTTCGGGCCACGCGCACGCCGGGCTTCAGCCCCTCGCGAATCTCAACCCAACCCGCCCTGCGCACACCGGTGCGCACCCGCTGCGCACGCGCCCGGTCCCCTTCGATTCGATACACCACCTCGCCCTCGGGCCGCAGCACCACACTTTCCTCGGGCACCACCACGGATGCCGGATGTCTGGCCAGCACCAGCACCGCCACCACGCTGCCGCCTGGGCGCCATCCTCCCGGATTACGCACGTGACAGCGCGCAAGCAGCGCGTTGGATGCGGCCCCAATCATCGGCGTAAGCTCATCGACCCTTGCCTCCACCACCCGCCGCGAACCCGGCGCATGGAGTCGCACGGACATGCCTGGCTTGACCATCGAGACGCGGGTTTCGGGAATGGTGATCGACACGACCAAGGTGTCATCCTGCACCAACTGAAACATCGGCTTGCCCACACCGATATAGTCCCCTGCCGCAACCCAACGTCGCTGTACCACACCCGCCATCGGCGCAACAATGCGGGTGCGCGACAGGTTGTGCCGTGCCTGCTCCAGCCTGGCTGCGGCCGCAGCCTGCGCCTTGCGCAAGGCGGTCAACTGCGCTTCGGCTTGCTCCAGCATGGTTTGCGACACGAAATTCTGGCCAGCCAGCTTGCGGTATCGGTCCACCAGGCGCGATTGCGCGCGCAGCTGTGCGCGATTGCGTGCCAGTGCCGCTTGCGCTTGGCTGACCGCCAGCCGCAAATCGCGATCATCCAGTGTCGCAAGCAATGCGCCTTTGGCCACGACATCGCCCACATCTGCCCGCACCGATTGAACCCGCGCGGGTACCTCAGCCGCCACTATGGTCGACTGCGGGTCCTCAATGCGGCCCAACGCCTCCTCGACAACCTCCACGTCACGCGTGCCGCTAGTGGTCGTGGTAATGGTGATCGCTCGCTCCGGTTGCGAACCCGCTTGCCCATGGTCGCCGGAGCACGCCACCAAGATGGCGAGCATGAGCCATGGCAGCATCCTAGGCATGGCTCCCTCCCCGCGCGTTCAGCCCATCGAACAGCAAGGCGAACAAGGTGCGTCCGCTGTCTCGAATATCGACAAAGCGGTCGCCGGGCAAATGCTTGAGCGCCGGCCAATTCTGAAACAGAAATACATTCAGCGCCGCGATCGCGGCGGCCATATGCCCCGCATCCACATCCCGCCGCACTTGGCCCTCCCGCTGCCCTTGCGCCAGCAACGCCTGCACCAGGTTGAAATAGCCGGCGAACACCTGTTCCGCAAGCTCCCGCCCGCGGGCGTGATCGCCATCCAGCAATTCCCGCAACACCAGCCGGGCAAGACAATCATGCTCCAATAGATGCTCCAATTGCGCCCGGGCGAAATGCGCGAGCTTCTCCCTGCTATCGCCCTCGGCCTGATGCAGCTCGGTCAACAGCGCCTGGATATCTTCCAACGCGTAGCGGAGCACGGCGAGATAGAGCGCCTTCTTGGAAGGAAAGTGATGGTAAATATTGGCCTTGGATACGCCAGCCGCAACCGCGATCCGTTGCATCGAAACGCCGTCATAGCCATGCGCCGCGAACAAAGGCTCCGCCGCCCTGATAATCTGTTCGGCACCCGTTGTTCGCTCCATGCGCACCCCCTACTGACCGTTCGGTCGGTAATTTAACCCGATGCCTGCACGCACGCAATAAAAAAACGCGCCCCGAGGGAGCGCGTTTTCAGTACAGCGGCTACGCCTTAGAGCAAGCCCGCCACCGCCGCCCGGCAGGCATGCATCAACGGTTCCGGATACAGGCCAAGCACCACCACCAGCACGGTCATCGCAACGACCGTGGCCTGCATCGGCGGGGTATCGTTGAAGTCGAAGGCCACCCTCGCCTCATCGAAATAGATGTACTTGACCACCCGGATATAATAAAACGCCGCGATGGCCGACATCATCAACGCAAACACTACCAGATACACATGGCCCGCCTTCACCGCGGCGATGAATACGGCGTACTTGGCCCAGAACCCGCCCAGAAACGGGATACCCGCCATCGAAAACAGCAACAGCCCCATAGCCAAGGCATAGCCGGGGCGCGCCTTGGACAGCCCCGCGAAATCGTCGAGCAACTCGCCCTGAATGCCCTCGCGACGCATCAGAATGATGACCGCAAACACGCCCATGGTCATGAACAGGTACACCGAAAGATAAACCATCATACCGGCATATCCCTCGCCATTGGCGGCGATCATGCCGAGCATGACGAAACCCACATGTCCGATCGTCGAATAGGCCAACATGCGCTTGATATTGCGCTGGGCAATCGCCGCCAGGTTACCCACCGCCATGGTCAATACCGCCATCCAGGTTAGCACCTCGGTATATTCGGACTGCACACTGGGCAGCGCGTCGATCAGGATACGCGCGAACACCACCAGCCCCGCCACCTTGGGCGCAACCGACATAAACGCGGTGACCGGCGTCGGCGCACCCTCATATGCATCCGGCGTCCACATATGGAACGGTGCCATCGACACCTTGAACGCAAGCCCTGCGAGCACAAACACCAACGCCAGCAACAACGCCGCATGATCGGTATGCTCGGCATGCGCAAGAACCCCGCCGATGGCTTTGAAATCGAAGCTGCCGGTAATGCCGTAGAGAAAGGTCACGCCATACAACAGCATGCCGGAAGACAACGAACCAAGAATGAAGTATTTCAGCGCCGCCTCACTGGAGCGCAGCAAACTGCGCTGATAGCCGACCAGGACATAGACGCACAAGGCCATCAACTCCAGACCGAGATACACGGTAATAAAATTGTTGCCGGACACCATCAGCATCATGCCAAGCATCGAGAACAGCATCAGCACATAATATTCACCCACATGCTGCTCGCGCTTCATGTATTCCATGGAAAGGATGATGCCGAACAGGGTGCCGCCGTAAATCAGCAGCTTGGCGAAACTGGCGAACGGGTCGAGCACAAACATGCCATAGAAGGCAAGCAGGCGCTCAGGCCCGGATTGACCCAGGGTCGCCAGCAATGCAATCACGACCACCGCCACGCTCAGCCAGGCGGTGATGGATTTCTTGTCGCGCGGAATGAACACATCGATGAGCAACAGCGCCATGGCCAGCACGGCCACGATCATCTCCGGCAACAAGGCCTGCAAATGCTCGGGAAACGGAAACGGGAAGCTCACATTCGCCATTGTCGTCCTTCCTTATTTCGCGGCCATCGCCAGCGCGGCGGCCCCGATTTTCGATGTTGTGGCCTGCTCGATCAGATGGCTGACCGACGCATGCATCACATCCAGCACCGGCACGGGATAAAAGCCAATCCACACCACCAGCACGATCAGCGGCACGAAAAAGCCGAACTCGCGCACACTCAAGTCGGGCATGCCCTTGACCGTGTCCTTGGTCAGATCGCCCATGATCACCCGCTTGTACATCCATAGCGTATAGCATGCGGAAAGCACCACCGAGGATGTTGCGAAAATCGCGACCCATTTCGACGAGAGTGCGCCCAGGTGCAGACGAGCGACCTCCGAGGCGTCGAAGGTGCCGATCAACACCATGATCTCGCCAATGAACGCGGATGCGCCCGGCAGTGCCACGTTGGCCATGCAGAACACCATCATCACCGCCGCGAACACCGGCATCACATTAACCACCCCACCGTAGGCCGCAATCTCGCGCGTGTGCAGCCGGTCATACAGCACGCCCACGCACAGAAACAGCGCCGCGGCCACGAAACCGTGACTGATCATGCCGATGATCGCCCCCTCGACGGCCTGTTGGGTGAACATGAACGTACCCAGCGTCACAAAACCCATGTGCGCGATCGACGAGTACGCGATCAGTCGTTTCATGTCCTTTTGCATCATCGCCACCAGCGAGATATAGATGATCGCGATCAGGCTCAACAAGACCACAAAAGGCACGAAATACTGGGACGCATCTGGCAGCATCGGGAGCGAAAAGCGCAGAAATCCATAGGCCCCCATCTTCAGCAGAATGCCGGCCAGGATCACTGAACCGGCGGTTGGCGCCTCGGTATGCGCATCCGGCAGCCAGGTGTGCACCGGCCACATCGGCACCTTCACCGCAAACGCGATAAAGAACGCGATCCATAGCCAGAACTGCCAGGTGAAGTCGAAGGGATAGTCCATCAGCTCCAGCATCGAGAAGGTATGGCCTGCCTTGAAATACATCGCCAACAGCGCCACCAGCATCAGCACAGAACCCGCGAGGGTATAGAGGAAGAACTTGATGGTGGCGTAGACGCGATTTTTGCCACCCCAGATACCGATGATCAGATACATCGGAATCAGCATCGCCTCCCAGAAGAAATAGAACAGCACCGCATCCAGTGCTGCGAACACACCGATCAGGGTCGTTTCCAGCACCAGGAAGGCGAGCATGTATTCCTTGACCCGGGTCTGGATGCACTCCCAAGCCGAAATAATGCAGATCACGGTCAGAAGGCTGGTCAGCAGGATAAACGGCATGGAAATGCCGTCCACGCCCAACTGGTAATTGATATTGAATGCCGGAATCCAGCGATGAAACTCCTCGAACTGCATATGCGCCGTTGAGGTGTCGAAATAGATCGCCAAGGGTAGCGTGGCCACAAAGGTAGCCACAGCCACAGCCAAGGCGGCCCAGCGAACCGCCTGATCGCCACGCACGAACAGCCAAATGAACAGCGCGCCGACCGTGGGCAGAAAAATACTCAGGGACAGAATCGGAAAGTCCAACACGTTATGAAGTTCCATTACCCTCTCCCCCGTCAGGCCTTGAACAGCAGATAGGTCAAGAAGCCGAACACCCCGATGACCATCGCGAACGCGTAATGATAAACCATGCCCGTCTGCAATTGCCGCATGCGCGCCGCCCCCGCCTTGATGGAATCCACAATACCGCCGTGAATGACGCCGCGATCGATCATGGCAAGATCAAACCATTGCCAGAGTATCGTGCCCAGCTTGCGCGCCGGTGCGACAAAGATTTTGGCGTACAGCTCGTCCCAATACCACTTGTTGAGCAGAAAATCATGCACGCGCGGAAAACTCGCCGCGAGCCGCTTGGGCATCTCGCTCTCGCGATAATACATGTAGCCCGCCAGCGCAATGCCGGACAACGCCAACATCAACGGCCCATAATGGGTGAAAAAGCCCAAGGTATGGTTCGTCTCCGCCTCCTCCAGCATCAACAACGGGTTATGCTCATCCAGCACGAAGATCGAACCGGCGAAATAGCCATGCATCGTCTCCGCATCCACAAGCCCGATCGACACGCCCCACAAACCTGCGCCGATCGCGCCAATCGACAGCACCAAGAGCGGAACGGTGATCACCTTCGGCGACTCATGCACATGCGCCTTGATCTTGGCAGGCACGCGGTCGGAGTTGTGGAAGGTCAGGAAAAACATGCGGAAGGTATAGAATGCGGTCATGAAAACGCCGGTCAGCACGCTCCAATAGGCCAACTCGCTTGCCCAGCCCATATCGCGCACCGCAGCCGCCTCGATGATCAGATCCTTGGACCAATAGCCCGCGAACGGCGGCAGCCCGGACAAGGCCAGCGCGCCGATCAACATCGTGCCATAGGTGATCGGCATAAAACGGCGCAGCTGGCCCATGATGCGGATATCCTGCTCGGCCATCATGCCGTGGATCACGCTGCCCGCCGCAAGAAACAGCAGTGCCTTGAAATAGGCATGGGTCATCAGATGGAACACCCCTGCGGAATAGGCGGAAATGCCGCAAGCCACGAACATGTAGCCAAGCTGCGAGCACGTGGAATACGCGATCACGCGCTTGATGTCATTCTGAACCAGGCCGATCGTCGCGCACATCCAGGCCGTAATCGCTCCGACCACGGTGACGGTGGCCAATGCCGTCTCGGAAAACTCGAACATCGGCGACAAACGTGCGACCATGAATACGCCGGCGGTGACCATCGTCGCGGCGTGAATCAATGCCGAGATCGGAGTCGGACCCTCCATCGAATCCGGCAGCCAGACATGCAGCGGCACCTGTGCGCTCTTGCCCATCGCGCCGACGAACAGCGCAAGACACATGAACGTGATCGCTTCAATCTGCCAGCCGAGGAAATGCAATGAGACATGTTTCGCGACGAAGGCAGGCACCTGCGCGAACACGGCCTGATATTCAACCGTGCCAAAGTAATACCACACCGCCAGAATGCCGATCGCGAACCCGAAATCGCCCACGCGGTTGACGATGAAGGCCTTGAGCGCGGCGAAGTTCGCGCTCTCGCGCTTGTACCAGAAGCCGATCAACAGATACGAAAACAGGCCCACAGCCTCCCAGCCGAAGAACAGGGTGAAAAAATTGTTGCCCATGACCAACACCAGCATCGAGAAGGTGAAGGCCGAAATGTAGGAAAAGAAGCGTGTATAACCGGGATCGCCATGCATGTATCCAATCGTGTACACATGCACACAGGCGGACACGATGGTCACGGTCACCATCATGATCACGGTCAACCGGTCGATCATCATGCCCACCGGCACAATGAACTTGTCGGAAAGCATCCAGGTCCAAAGATTGCCGTGGAACGACGCGCCATGCTGCACCTGCACGAAGACATCTATCGACAGAATGGCGGCGCCTATCGTGCCCAGGCAGCAAATCCAGTGGGTAAGCTTTTCCTTCAACGCCCAACCGAACAATCCGGCGAGCAGCGCCGCAAGCAAGGGCAGGGCCGGTATGGCCAACAATTCCGTGGTGTTGAGCGACATTGCGGTTTCGTGCACGACAGCCTCCCCCTAGCCCTGCAAGGTATTGATGTCCTCGACCTCGATCGAGCGACGCGTGCGATAGAAGGCGACCAGGATCGCCAGACCCACGGCGACCTCGCTGGCCGCGACAGTGAGCACGAAGAACACGAAGATCTGGCCCGCGAGATCGTTCAAGTAATGCGAAAAGGCGACCAGATTCAGGTTCACCGCGAGCAGCATCAGCTCGATGCACATCAGGATCGTGATCACGTTCTTCCGGTTCAGAAACAAACCGATCACCCCGAGCGAAAACAATGCCGCGCCCACGGTCAGGTAATCCGACAACTCCACCATCTTACATCCTCACCTTGCGCAGGCGGTCTTCCTTACGCACGCGCACCTGCGCGGAAATATTCTGATACTTGGCGTCCTTGCGGCTGCGAATCGTCAACACGATGGCACCAACCAGCGCCGCCAGCAGCACCAGGGCCGCAATCTCGAAACCGAGCAGATACTTGGTATACAGAATCTTGCCAATCTCCACCGTGTTGTTGACATCGCGACCGAGATGCTCGGCGGTCGCGCGCACGCCGTCGGTGAAGATGCCCGAATGCGCCGCAGCGATGAATTCGATGAGCAACACGCCCGCAACCAACGCACCGATCGGCAGATAACGGGTAAAACCCTCGCGCAATACCGCCGTATTGATCTCCAGCATCATGATCACGAACATGAACAGCACCATCACCGCGCCGACATAAACCAGGATCAGTATCACGCCCAGGAATTCCGCATCGAGCATGAAAAACAGGCCGGAGGCATTGAAAAAGCAGAAAATCAGAAACATCACCGAATGCATGGTGTTGCGCGCCAACACCACGCCCATCGCCGCCAGCACAGCCAGGCCGCCAAACATGTAAAAGAAAGCCGATTCGAGCATCTCCCCTCCCAGCTTCTGGACTAACAGTACTTGGCGTCCGCGGCAAGGTTCGCCGCGATCTGCGCCTCATAGCGCTCGCCATTGGCCAGCAGCATATCCTTCGTGTAATACAGCGCCTCGCGCGTCTCGGACGCGTACTCAAACTCCTGCGTTTCCACAATGGCATCGACCGGACACGCTTCCTGGCAAAAACCACAATAAATGCACTTGGTCATATCGATATCATAACGCGTGGTGCGACGCGTGCCGTCGGCGCGTTCCTCGGACTCGATGCGAATGGCCAGCGCCGGACAGATCACCTCGCACAACTTGCATGCAATGCAACGTTCCTCACCCGATTCGTAGCGACGCAACGCATGCAGCCCGCGAAACCGCGGCGACAATGGCGTCCGCTCCTCCGGGTATTCCACCGTGATCTTCTTCTTGAACAAGTACCGCCCGGTCAGCGACAGGCCGACCAGCAGCTCCCACAGCAACCAGGTTTTGAATGCGCGCTTGATCAGGCCCACCGCATCACCTCCAAGGCATCCAGAAATTGATGATCGCGTCGAGACCGGGCGTATAGATGAAGATGCCGACAACAGCGATCCAGGCCAGAGTCCAAGGCAGGAACACCTTCCATCCCAGACGCATCATCTGATCGTAGCGATAGCGTGGAAAGGTCGCCCGCATCCAGATGAACAGGAACACCAAAAAGCCCGTCTTGGCAAGCAACCAGAAGGTGCCGGGGATAACATCCAGCGCCGGAATGGGCGCATACCACCCCCCGAGAAACAGGATCGAGGTCATGAGCGCGATCATGATCATCGCCGCATACTCGGCGAGCGAGAAGGTCGCAAACCACATCCCCGAATACTCGACATGATAGCCGGACACGAGCTCCTCGGTCTCGGTCAGGTCAAACGGCGTACGTCCCACCTCCGCGCAGCCGGAAATGAAATAGACCAGCAGCATCGGGAACAATGGAATCATGTACCAGTGCAAGATCCCGCCCTGCTGGGCGCGCACGATGTCCGCCAAGTCCAGGCTTCCGGCCAGCATCATCACCGTGACCAGGGCAAACCCCATCGAGATCTCGTAGGAAATCATCTGACAGGTCGAACGCATCGCACCCATGATCGGATACTTCGAGTTCGATGCCCAGCCGGCCATCAGCACGCCATAGATCGACAGGCTGGATACAGCCATGATGTACAGCAGTCCGACATTCAGATGCGCCACCGCCATCACGTGCGGCTCATCCCACAGCCCAAACAAAGATGTCTCGCCGAAGGGAACCACCGCATAGGCGACCAATGCAGGCGTCAACGAGAGGATGGGCGCCAGCACAAACAGAAACTTGTTCGCACGCGCCGGAATCGTCGTCTCCTTCAGAAACAGCTTGAGGCCGTCGGCCAGTGGCTGCAACAGGCCGGCGGGTCCGACGCGGTTGCATCCCTTGCGCACCTGAATCCAGCCGATCACCCGGCGCTCGAGGTAGGTGATATAGGCAACGGACAGTGCCACCGGGACGGTGATGGCCAGAATCTCCAGCGCCCAGATACCTGCCTGGGCGGCCATATCAAGCCCACTCATGATGCCTCCCCACTCAATCTTGCCGATGTCACGTCGGATAAATGACCTGCCACGCCCCGCTTGGCGATGTAGATCACGCCGGGGCTGACGTCCTCACGCGTCCCCACCCGGAACGTTTCCTTGCCAAGAAACGACTCGATGGTCAGCGGCCCTGCCTCAAGGCCCAGGGACGCCAATGTGTCCGGATGCACGATCACGTCGTCCAATGCATGGATACGCCCGGCCTCCGACAATAGCGCCGAAGCGCGCGCCCACATCCCCTCGCGATACATCGAATAGCGACTGACCACATCCAGCGGGAATGCCGGTGGCTGCGTGTTCGGCAAGACCTGTACCCGATTGCGCGCCACGGGCACCAGGCATGCATCGCACGTTGCCGAGGCGCATGCCTCGCGCACCGCAGGCATGGCCGCAAACAACCGCTCGCGCAACTCGTCCAGCGACACCACCGGCGGCTCGCCACCCATCTCCTGGACCAGCCGCATCATCACCTTCCACAGCGGGCGCTCCTGGCCCAAGGACTTGACCGGCTTGCTGGCCACACGCACCCGACCTTCCATGTTCAAGAACGTGCCCTCAATCTCGGCATAGGCCGCGGCCGGCAACTTCACCGCCGCACGCCGACCCACGTCGCCGTCGATCGCGCCGATCTGGATCAGCGGCACCTTGCGCAAGGCCGCATCGGCGGCGGACGGAAACAGACCGTCGCCAACCGGATCGCTACCGATCAGCAACAAGGCATCCAGTTCCCCCGCGCCGGCCGCGGCAAACAGATCGCGCGCGCTAGTGCGCACATCGCCGAACACGGCGGACAGCATTTGCGCATTCATTTCTTCCGGAACCAAATTGCGCCCGTCGCGACCGGGCTCGGCGTGGCCACATGCACGCATCAACAGATCCAGCCCATAAACCAGAGCGGCCGCATCCTCATGCGAGCGGATCTCCTCGCCAACGACCAACGCGCAGGAATCGGCCATCAGCGCATCCGCCAATACCTTGCCGGCTTCATGCCGCGCCTCGACACGCGCCAGCCAGTCATCCATTCCCGCCGCCGTCTTGCCCAACTCCTGCACCTGCTCCATCGCACGGGCGATCACCGCATGCCAGTCGCGCGGACGTATCAAGGCATCCTGCGTCAACCGAACATTGGTACGATAGTTCATCGCTCCAATGCGTGAAACAGGACGCCCGTTGCGCACCCGCTTGCGCAAGCGCTGCATCAACAGCGGCAGCCGCTGCCGCAAATCCGAACCCAGCACCACGACGCGGTCCGCCGCCTCGATCTGGGCGGTGGTCATCGAGAACCCCTCCTCGAACGCGAACGGACGCATATCCCGCCGATGCAGATCGAATGCCACCTTGGCATCCGGGAACACGGCATCGCGCATCAGGCGGATCGACATCAGGCCTTCCAGACTCCAGCAGGGCGAGAACACGATGCCCACACGCTTGCCTCGGGTCAACTCGACCACGCGTGCAAACGCCTCGTCCCAGCTGGCAGGCTCGAACGCATCGCCGCGCCGCAGCTTCGGCTCGAGAATGCGCTGCGGCGAGCGGAAGGCATCATACACATAGCGTCCGCGGTCACAAATCCATGGCTCGGGGCTGCCTTCCACCGGACGAATGCGAATCACCCGCTCGTCCCGAGACTCGATATTGATATCGCAGCCATTGGGGCACTGCGTGCAGGTACTGCGATGATGGGTCAGCTCCCAGGGTCGGGAAACATCATGCGAGGGTTTGTCCAGCAATGCGCCGACCGGACAGATATCCGGCAAATTGCCGGACAGTTCGGACTCCAGCGCATCCTCCACAATGCCGGCGATCGTCATGTGATCGCCGCGGTTGAGCACGCCCATATCGCCGGTCCCGGCCACCTCGTTGGCAAAGCGCACGCAACGCGTGCAATGAATGCAACGGGTCATACAGGTATTCACAAACGGACCCAGGTCGTAATTGATCACCGCCCGCTTCGGCTCGGTATAACGCCCCTTCGAAGGGCCATAATCCACCGCATAGTCCTGCAGCTTGCAATCCCCGCCCTGATCGCAAACCGGGCAATCGAGCGGATGATGGATCAGCAGATATTCCATGATCATCGCCCGGTCCTTGCGCAACGCCTCACTCTGCGTCCGCACCTTCATGCCTTCGGACACCGGCGTGCAACAGCTCGCCGCGGGCTTGTTCCAACCCTCCACTTCGACCAGACACATGCGGCAGTTCGCCGCAACCGAGAGCTCGGGATGATAGCAGAAATACGGCACATCGACGCCGTGCTGCCGACACGCCTCGAGGATGCTCGTCCCCGGCTCGACGGTCACTTCCCTGTCATCAATAAACAATGTCGTCATGCCGCCTTCTCCACCAAACGCGCCCGAACCTCGTCCGGGAAATGTTTCAACATGGACAGCACCGGTGCCGCCGCGCCATCGGCCAACGCGCAAATCGTGCGACCGGCCATGTGCTCCGCAGCGTCGGAAAGCACCTCCAGATCCTGTTCCGTGGCCTTGCCCGCCTCCAGCTTCAACATCAGCCGCTCCAGCCAGCCCGTGCCCTCGCGACAAGGCGTGCATTGCCCGCAAGACTCATGGGCGTAGAAATGGCTCAGCCGCCGGGTCACCGCGACCACATCGGTCGTCTCGTCCATCACGATGATCGCACCCGAACCGAGCATGGAGCCCGCCTTGACCATGTCATCGTAGGTCAGCGGCACCTCGTAGTGCTCGGCGGTCAACCATGGGGTGGACGAGCCGCCGGGGATCACCACCTTAGGCACCGAACCATGCCTCAATCCGCCGCAGTGCTCCTCGATCAAGGTCTTGAGCGTGGTACCCATCGGCACTTCATAGTTGCCCGGCTTGTTCACATGCCCGGAGACGGAGAAGATCTTACAGCCGGCGCTGTTTTGCACCCCGATCGCCGCATGCCAGTCTCCGCCGTGTTCGAGGATGGCCGGCACGGTCGCCAGCGTCTCGACGTTGTTGACCACCGTCGGACAGCGATAAAACCCCTCGACAGCCGGAAACGGCGGCTTGTAGCGCGGCCGCCCGGGCTTACCCTCGAGCGACTCGATCAATGCCGTTTCCTCGCCGCAGACATAGGCACCCGCACCGCGATGGACGGTCAAGTGCATGGTGTAGCCGGTGCCGAGAATATTCTCGCCCAGCAAGTTCGCCGCATAAGCCTCCCGAATCGCCTCGTTCAGAATCTCGGCCTCACGCTTGAACTCGCCACGAATGTAGATATAGGCATCGCGCACGTTCAACGCGAAACCGGCCATGATCATCCCCTCGATCAGCAAATGAGGATCATAGCGCATGATGTCACGATCCTTGAACGTGCCCGGCTCACCCTCGTCGGCGTTGCACAGCAGATAGGTCGGCTTGCCGGTATCCCGCGGCACGAACGACCACTTCAGCCCGGTCGGAAAACCCGCCCCGCCGCGTCCGCGCAAACCCGATTTCTTCATCTCATCGATGATCTTCTCGGGCGTAAACTCGTTGAGCACGGTCGGCAGGAAACGGTAGGCACCGTTGGCGCGCGCCACCTCCAGCCGTCGCTGGTTCGGAATACGGATGCGATCGAAACAAATCTGGGTCACCTGCTTGGGATCGGATGGAATCATGCCTTCCCCCCCTTGCCGCGCGCCTCGTCGATAAAGCGGTCGATATAGGCCTCGTCAACATTCTCGTGGTATTCGTTGTTGATCTGCACCACCGGCGCGCCCCCGCATGCCCCGGCACATTCGACCTCGGTCACCGTGAACATGCCGTCCGGCGTCGTTTCGCCAACCTTGATGCCGAGCTTGTCACACATATGCCGCACCAGGCGGTCGGCGCCATTCAACATGCAACTGGCGTTGGTGCACACCTCCATCAGGTAGGTGCCGCAGGGCTGTTCGCGGAACATCGTGTAGAATGTCACCACCTCGCGCACCTGGATCAGGGTCAGCCCGAGCACCTCGGCGACATGACGCTGAACATCCAGCGAAAGATAGCCGAAATCCTCCTGCGCCATGTGCAGCACAGGCAGCAGCGCCGAACGGGCGCCGGGATAGCGCGCCACCAGGGCCTGGATCTCCTCCAGCCGTTCCTGCGAGAAACGGGGTGTCTCAACCGCGCTCATCGATCCACCTCCCCAAACACGATATCCTGTGTTCCCAGAATCGCCACCACATCGGCCACCATATGCCCGCGGGTCATGTAATCGAGCGCCTGCAGATGCGCAAAACCCGGCGCACGCACCTTCATGCGATACGGCTTGTTCGATCCATCCGACACGAGATAAACGCCGAACTCACCCTTCGGATGTTCAACCGCCGCATACACCTCGCCTTCCGGCACGTGATAGCCCTCGGAGAAAAACTTGAAGTGATGGATCAGCGCCTCCATATCGGTCTTCATTTCGGCGCGCGGCGGATTGGTCAGCTTGTAGTCGTCGATCTTGACCGGACCCGGATTGTTCTCCAGCCACTCGATACATTGCTGGACGATGCGGTTGGACTGCCGCATCTCCTCCACGCGCACCAGATAACGGTCATAGCAGTCGCCGGTGACGCCGACCGGCACCTCGAAATCCATCTTGTCGTAGACATCGTAGGGCTGGGTCTTGCGCAGATCCCAGGCAATGTTCGAGCCACGAATCATCGGACCGGAAAACCCCCAGTCCAACGCGCCTTGCTCATCCACCACGGCAATGTCCACATTGCGCTGCTTCCAGATGCGGTTCTCGGTCAGCAGGGTCTCGTATTCGTCCACATAGCCGGGAAACCGCTCGGTGAACGCCTTGATCTTGTCCAGCAGACCCTCCGGCAGATCCTTGGCCACCCCGCCGGGACGGAAATAGGCCGCATGCATGCGTGCACCGGACACTGCCTCATAGAAGTCGAAGATATCCTCGCGCTCACGGAAGCAGTAAAGGAACACGGTCATCGCCCCGATATCCAGCGCCACCGCCCCCAACCACAGACAGTGATTCAGGATGCGCGTCAGCTCGGCATACATGACCCGGATATACTGCGCGCGTTCCGGCGGTGTAATACCCAGCAACCGCTCCACGGCCAGCGCATAGGCATGCTCGTTGGCCATCATCGAGACATAATCGAAGCGATCGAAATACGGCACGTTCTGCTGATAGGTCTTGTACTCGAACAACTTCTCGGTACCACGATGCAACAGCCCGATATGCGGATCGGCCTTCTCCACGACCTCGCCATCCAGCTCCATAACCAGACGCAGCACACCATGCGCGGCGGGATGCTGCGGACCGAAGTTCAGCGTGTAATTCTTGATCTCAGCCACGGTCACCCCCCGGCCAGGTTTTTTCGATCAGCACGCGGTTCTCCAGCGTATTCGGACGATACACACAGCGCCATTGCTCCTCGTCGAAGAACATCTCCACCCGACCGGTCAACGGGAAATCCTTGCGCAGAGGATGCCCCTCGAAACCATAATCGGTGAGAATACGGCGCAAATCCGGATGGTGATTGAAAATGATGCCGAACAGATCGAACGCCTCGCGCTCGAACCAGTTCGCCGTCGGCCATACCTCGGTCACCGAATCCACCAGGTCGCGCTCGTCCGCCATCACCTTCAGACGCAGACGACGATTGCGCGACACCGAAAGCAAGTGATAGACAACCTGAAACCGCGGCTCGTCCTGCCGATGCGCGGGATGCTCGGACATGTCCACCCCGCAAAGATCCATCAACTGCTCATAGCCGCGCTCGCATTTCAAGAAATGACACACCTCGACAATCGCCGGGCGCGCAACCACGACGGTTTCGCAATCCAACCCTTGCGAAACCTGCAAAATCTGCGCTCCAAACCGTTGCCTGAGCGCCTCACCATCCATATCCGTATGTTTGTTCTCCAGATTATCGTGAACCACAGCAACCACCTAGCGCGCAATCGTGTTCGTGCGCTTGATTTTCTCCTGCAGCTGGATAAAGCCGTACAGCAACGCCTCGGCCGTCGGAGGACACCCCGGCACGTAGATGTCCACCGGCACGATACGGTCGCAGCCTCGCGTCACCGAATAGGAATAGTGGTAATAGCCGCCACCATTGGCGCAGGAGCCCATCGAAATCACCCACCGCGGCTCGGCCATCTGGTCATAAACCTTGCGCAGCGCCGGCGCCATCTTGTTGCACAGCGTGCCGGCCACCACCATCACGTCCGACTGCCGGGGGGAGGGCCGGAACACGATGCCAAAGCGGTCGAGATCATAGCGCGAGGCGCCCGCATGCATCATCTCCACCGCGCAACAGGCCAGCCCGAAGGTCATCGGCCACAGCGAACCCGCGCGCGCGCCGTTGATCAGCTTGTCCGCGGTGGTGGTAATGAATCCCTTTTCCAGTATCCCCTCTATTCCCATTGCAAGGCCCCCTTCTTCCAGGCATAGACGTACCCGACCAGCAAGATCACCAGAAACAGCATCATCTCGACAAAACCGAACAGACCGATCTGATCGAGAACGATCGCCCAGGGAAACAGAAACGCGCTCTCCACATCGAAAACCACAAACAGAATGGCGACCAGGTAAAAGCGCACATCGATCTGCATGCGCGCATCCTCAAACGCCTCGAACCCGCACTCGTAAGCAGACAACTTCTCCGCATCGGGGCGCTGCTCGGCGAGCAGGTATGTCAAGACGAGCGGGGCCACCCCCATCAACAGCGCGATGACGATAAATATGATGATCGGAGCGTATTCGCTGGCCAGATAAGCTGCACCCATCAACCCCTCCTGCTTGATTACAGCCATGCCCTTCCCCGTGGCAGGGTGTGCTTGCTACCACCGCAAACGCCCGAGGTCAAGCCGATCACCATCGGCTCCCATCCCGCTTCGGGGCGCGCACGCCACCCATTTTTTCTTGGATATCATACACTTGCCTCGCAATACCCGAATCCGCGCGCGGCCTCGCCTCAAGCAACAAAAGCCTTGGGGTTTTTCAGTTTTACGCTTCACATTTCTTGACCCGCGCGTATAGTCCAAGCCCCGAAGAAAAATAGGGAATTGCACGGGACTTAAGGATGATAGACATGGCATGTCCGCAATGAGCCCGCCACCGCGCATATGGGCCGTGGCCGGCGGCAAGGGCGGCGTGGGCAAAAGCATTACCGCCGCCAGCCTGGGCCTTGCGCTTGCGCGCGAGGGCAAGCGCGTTGCGCTCATCGACCTCGATCTGGGCGGAGCCAATCTACACACCTGCCTTGGCCTGCCGCCATCGGCAACCCTGTTTGACTTCCTGAACCAACACGAAAGCGATATCAACGCCTTTGTGACCGCAACCCGCATGCCGCGCATCGGCCTGATCAGCAGCGCCACTCAGTCCCTGGACATCGTATCGCTAAAGCATTTCCAGAAGCAGCGCATTCTCCGCAACCTCAAACACATTGCCGCCGACTACGTCATCCTCGATCTGGGCGCGGGCTGCGATCTGAACACCTTGGATTTCTTTCTCGCCGCCGAACGCGGCATCATCGTCGTCACCCCTGACCCCACCTCGATCGAAAACGCCTACCGGTTTCTCAAAAGCGCGCTGGTCAGACGCATGCGCGAATTGCCGCCCGCCGCGCGCGCCGCCATCAACGAACTTCTGCTCGCCCGCCGCAAGCAGGGCGCGCCGGCGCTGGAAAGTTTCGCCGCGCTGCTGGAACGCGTGCGCCGGCAACAACCCTCGCTTGGCGACACTCTGGCTGCGACATTGACCCGACAGCGCATCCATCTGCTCGTCAATCAGGTGCACGAACCGGCGGATATCGAACTTGGCCATGCCATGAGCCTTGCCGGACGGCGCTATTTTGCGCAGGCGCTGGAATACCTCGGCCACTTGCATTACGATCGGCAGGTGGGGGAGGCATTGCGGCGCAAGCAACCGTTGCTCGAAATCGCGCCAACATCACGAGCCGCTATTCAGTTCGTGCGCCTTGCGCGGACGCTGCTCAACCAGGAACAACCCCGAGGTGCCATCGATGAACGTGCCTGACGAAATGCATGAGCATTACGAAATCCTGGGCATCGACCCAACCGCCAAGCGGGCCAACATCATCCTCGCCTATCGGCGCGCCAAACAAACCTTTGCCGAGGACTCGCTGGCCATTTACGCGCTGTTCAGCGAGCAGGAACGACAGCGCATGCTGGCGCGCATCGAGGAAGCGTATGCGGCGCTCTCCCGCGCCAGTTCAACTCTCTAGTCTGAGAACCAGTCGTCGGCGCGGCGGCGATTCTCGTCCATCGCCCGTTGCACGCGCGCACGCGCTTGATCCAGCGCCTCATCCGCCGCCACGAACACCGGCTCCCCGAACACAAACACCCCGGACGTAAACGGCTGCGGAATATAAAACCGGTCCCATGATTTCACCCGCCAGGCGCGACGGGTGGCATAACAGACCGGCACAATCGGCAAGCCGGTCGCGCGCGCCAGATACACGACGCCATCCTTGACCACCTCGCGCGGTCCGCGCGGCCCGTCCGGCGTGATGCCGAGGAAGCATCGCTCCCGCCGCGCCGCCCGAATCATGCGCAACAACGCCCGCGTACCGCCACGGGTGGACGAGCCGCGCAACACGGGAATATCCAGCAAGCGCATGGTATCGGCGATCAAGCCGCCGTCGCGATGTTCCGAGATCAGCATGTATCCCGGCCATTTTCCACCGCAGGTGATGCGCGGCATCATCAACAGCCGGGCATGCCAGAAGGCATAGATGCACGGCGCACTTTCTCCGGGACGAAACGCGGGCCCGACCACCTGCCAGCGGATGGTGTGCAACAGGAAGCGGTAAACACCTGCGATCGCGTAGGGAATGATCCGTTCAAGCATGCTGCTGCTCGAATTGCATTCGATACAGCTCCGCATACAGCCCGCCCTGCGCAAGCAACGCTTCATGCGTGCCCTGTTGCACGATGCGCCCCTCGTCGAGCACGACGATACGATCGGCATGGCGAATCGTGGACAAACGGTGCGCGATCACGATCACCGTGCGCCCGCGCATCAAGCGATCGATGGCCTGCTGTACCAGCCGCTCGGACTCGGTATCCAGCGCGCTGGTCGCCTCGTCGAGAATCAGGATCGGCGCATCCTTGAGCAGGGCGCGCGCCAACGACAACCGCTGCCGCTGACCGCCGGACAAGATCACCCCGCGCTCGCCCACCAGGGTGTCGTAGCCTTGCGGCAAGCGCTCGATGAACACATCCGCATTGGCAGCGCGCGCGACCTGCCGCACCCGTTCCGGATCGATATCCCGATGCCCGTAGGCGATATTGTTCAGGATCGTATCATTGAACAGGATCACCTCCTGGGTGACCAACGCCATGTTCGCGCGCAACGAAGCCTGGGTCACCTCGCGCACATCGAACCCGTCGATTGCGATCCGGCCCGCGCTTACATCCATGAAGCGCGGAATCAGGTTGACCAGCGAGCTCTTGCCCGCGCCACTGCGCCCCACCAGCGCAACCACCTCCCCTGCCTTCACCGTCAACGACACATCGCTCAACACATCCCGCTGCGCATCGGGATAACGCAGCGACACATGCTCAAAACAAATGCGATCATGAAACGGAGGCAATTCAACGGCGTCCGGGCGATCGGTCACGTCCACCGGTTGGTCAAGGATCTCGAACACCCGCTCGGCTGCGGCAAGCCCCTGTTGGATTTCATTGTTTGCGCGACTCAGGCGCTTGACCGGCTCATACAGCATCAGTGCCGCGGCAAGAAAGGAGATCAGGGTGCCCGGTGTTGTCTCGCCGGCCGCCACGCGCAGTCCGCCATAGAGCAGTACCCCCGCAATACCGAAACCCGCCAATAGTTCCATGATCGGAAACGACAACGCATGCACGCGGAACGCCTTGAGCTGATGGTCGAGAAACTCGCGTGTCAGGCGCCGGAACCGGCCCCGCTCGTAATCCTCCATGCCGAATGCCTTGACCACCCGGATGCCGGCCACGGTTTCCTCCATCAAGCTGGTCATCGCGCCCATCGACACCTGCCCGTCAAGGGTCGCGCGGCGCATACGGCGCCCAAAGCGCACGATCGGATAGACCACCGCCGGAAACACGAGCATCGCAATCAGGGCCAGCGTCCAGTCCTGCATGAAGATCACACCGACCAAAAACACAATCGAGATCGCGTCGCGCATCATTGCGGTCACCGCGGTACTCACCGCCGACTGCACCAGGGTCACGTCATAACTGATACGCGCAAGCAGCTCCCCGGTCTTGCGATGCGCGAAAAAAGCCAACGACTGCTCGATCAGGTGCCCATACAGCAAATTCCGCAAATCGTAGATCACGCGCTGCCCGATATAGCCCATCAGATAGGCTTGCCCGTAGTAGGCCACGCCCTTGATACAGTAAAGCGCAATGATGAACGCCGGAATCAGAAAGATCATGCGCCGACTGCTGCCGTTCAGCGCCTCGTCCAGCGCCGGCTTCAAGGCCCAGGCGAGCGCCGCGGTGCATCCGGCAAGCACGATCATGCAGACAATCGCCAGCAACAAGCGTGCGCGATAGGGGCGTAAAAAGCCAAGCAGGCGCCGATAAACCTTGAGATTCACAACACGCCGCCGCGCACATCCGCCTCGGCACGCTGCGCGCCAAGCCGTCCCATCTGGGCAAAGAAGGCCCGACTCGCATCGAACAATGCCGAGGCAAGCTTCGCCTGATGCCGGGGGCTGCGCAACTTGCGTTCACGCACCGGATTGGAAATGTAATCGAGCTCAACCAGCACGCTCGGAATTTCCAGGGCGCCCAGCACGACAAAACGCGCCCGCTTGGGATGGGCGTACTTGACCGGTCCAACCCGACGCAACCGATCAAGCATCTTTTCGGCCAGAATCTGGGACGAATTCAGCGCATCGCGCCGGAACATATCGCCAAGAATCCTGCTTACCACCGGATCGTCCACCTCGTCCTCCAGCGCCACCCCGGCAACCGCGTCGGCCGCGTTCTCCTTCGCCGCCAACGCGCGCGCCGCCTTGTCCACTGTGGCACCCCGCTCGGACAAGGTATACACGCTGCAACCCCGAACATGCCGCGCGCGCACCGAATCGGCATGGATGCTGATCATCATGTCCGCATGCGCCGCGCGCGCCAGGCGCACGCGTTTTTTCAACGGCACGAAATAATCGCCCTTGCGTATCAGTACCGCATGCATGCCCGGCTGCCGATCAATCAGCCGGGCGAGCTTCTTGGCCACGGCGAGGGTCACCGTCTTCTCCTTGAGTCCATGGGGGCCAATGGCGCCCGGATCCTCACCGCCATGTCCCGCATCGACCGCGACCACAATATCGCGGCTGCGCTTCTTGTTGGACGCCGCTATGGCCGCCTGTCGCTCGACTTCCGGGCGCAGCAAATCGAGCACCAACCGATACGGCTTGCCGTGCATCGGCTTGAGCAAAAACGTGCGCGGTCGCACCTGTTCCTTGACATCAATGACCAGCCGCAGCTGACCCGCCGCAGGCACACCTGAACGGATGCGGCGAATCACCGGGTCCGGCAGCTTCAGCTTGCCGATTCGCGCACGCAACCGCGCATGTTCAACATCCAGCACCACCCGTTCCGGCTGATGCAAGCGAAACACGTGATAGTTCACCGCGCCTGACAAGTCGAGCACCAGGCGCGAATGATCCGGCGCCGTCCACAACCTGAGGTCCTTGATCTCGACAGTCTTCGCCTGCGCGGACGCCGACCACGCCACGATCAACAGCCAGGTGAAAACATACAGCAACCTCATCCCGATCAATCCTTGCCCGATGCAACCTGTTTGCAAGACCGACATCAGCCGGGCAAACGGCGCACAAGATCACGCATGCTTCGTACGCGGTCGATGAACAGCACCCCGTCAAGATGGTCGATCTCATGTTGCACGACCCTGGCCTCGAAGCCCTTGCAACAGAGGGTTTGGGAACGGCCTCGCTCGTCCTGGAACGCCACTTCGATGCTGGTCGCACGCGGCACGGTCGCCACCCAGTCCGGCACGGACAGACAGCCCTCGCGCCCCCATGCCTCCCCCTCGCCGGCAACGATGCGCGGATTAATCATCGTCAACGCCCCATGGTGCGCGCACGGACGGCGCGCCCGTCGACAATCGACCAACACGATCCGCCTTGCCAGCCCGAGCTGCGGTGCCGCGATACCAACCGCCCCGGGCCCGTCCCCCAACGCCCGGCGCAGCAGTGCAACCTGATCGGCAAGGGTTGCGTCGAAACAGGCCACAGGCTCGCTTTTCCGGCGCAGGCGGGGATCGGGATAGGTCAGAATCTCAAAGCACATCCGTATCCAGGCGGTGCACCTCGATATCCACCCCCAGTTTCTCGGAGGCCGCGGCCAGCGCACGACGCAGCGTATCCACCTTCGCGCCGGCATGTGCCTCCAGCACCATCAGATAGACATCGCGACCACGCAGTTGGGTGGATAGATCGACAATGGAAACGTCATGTTCGGCAAGCACCCGCGACACCTCATAGACAATTCCCATCCGATCGCCCCCATGGACGGTAATCACGCAATCCGGCTCCAGCCCCTCAACCGCCACCTCGTCCTCGCTCAGCGGCTGCGCCTGAATGGTAAGTCCGCTGCGCTGCTCAAGCTCGGCCAATGCCGCGTTCAAGTCGACCAGGCTCACCTTGCGCGGCAGACGCACGATGAGCATCATCGTGAAGCGGCCACGCAACGCGGTCATCGACGAATCCTCAATATTGGCCTCAAGATGCAGCATGGCCTCCGCGACATCGCGCACAATACCCGCACGGTCGCGGCCGGAAATGGACAACAGGGCATGACTCATGGCTCTCCTCCTTGTCGCCCAAGTCTGAACAGGGGAACGGGAATAGGAAAGGGCGAAGCGCCTAATCGACCGTAAAGGACAGACCGCAGCCGCATTCGCCGGTCTTGTTGGGATTGTCGTACACAAAGGCCGCGGAAAGAAGATCGCGCTGGAAATCGATACGCAACCCCTTGAGCGCGCGCGCATAGTCGGCGCGGTCGATATACAGCGTGCCCGGTTCCAACTGCACGCAAAGATCGTCCGCCGCCGGCGCATCGACGAAATCGAGCACATATTCATAGCCCGAACAGCCCGCCCGCCGCAAGCTCAGGCGCAAGGACGCGTGTCCATGTTCGCGCAGCAACTGCTGCATGCGCGCCCGTGCCGCGTCGGTCAGCGTGATATCCACATCCATCCTATTCCTCCGCTCAAGCCGCCAGCCCAGCCATGCGTTTCAGTCGCGCGCGCGCGGCCACCAGCGCGGCCACCAACGCGCGCCCGTCGTCCCTCGTATTGTCGGGACCGAAACTCACCCGGATCGCACCGCGCGCGATCTCCCGCTCCACCCCCATGGCCATCAACACATGCGAGGGATCGCGCTTGCCCGAAGAACAGGCCGACCCCGACGCGACAGCGAAGCCGGCAAGGTCCAGTTGCATCAACAGCGTTTCGCCATCCATCCCCGGCAACGCAAACATGCTCGTGTTCGGCACGCGTTCCACCGTACGCGCGAATACCCGCGCATCGGGCAAGGCGCGCAGCAATTCTCGCTCGAACGCATCACGCAGCGCGCGGGTGGACGTAAAATCCATGCCCTCCATCGCCGCCGCAAAGGCGACAATGCCCGGCACATTCTCCGTGCCCGACCGACGCTTCCGTTCCTGCCCCCCGCCCGGCGCCAATTCGGGCACGCGCATGCCGCGCCGGATCAGCAGGGCGCCCACCCCGCGCGGGCCGCCGATCTTATGCGCCGACAGCGCCACAAAATCCGCATCCAGGCTGGCGATATCCAACGGCACTTTGCCCAAACCCTGCACCGCATCCACCAGGATCGGCACACCCAGCGCCCGGCAATGCGCGGCCACCTCGGCCACCGGCTGCACCGCCCCGGTCTCGTTGTTGGCCAGCATCATGCACACCAGCCGGGTATCGCGATCGATGCGTTCGATCATCGAGCGCGCCGACACCACGCCGCTGCCATCGGGCCGCACCAGATCCACCCGCCAGCCGCGCGCGCGCATTGCATCGGTCTGCCAGCGTTCCAGGGGGCGCAACACGGCGGGATGCTCGATCGCCGTGCTGACCACCCGCCCGGGATCGGCCTGAGCGAGCACACCCTGCACCGCGATATTGTCCGCCTCGGTCCCCCCCGAGGTGAACACCACGCTTCCGGGTTCGGCATCAAGCATCGCCGCAATCCGCTCACGCGCATCTTCCAGACGACGCCGCGCCTCGCGCCCGGCCCAGTGCAGGCTGGAGGCATTGCCCTTCAGGCTGCGCGCCGCCTCAACATAGGCGGCAATGGCCGCCTCGCTCATCGGCGCGGTCGAGTTGTGGTCAAGATACCGCTTCTGCTGCTTCGACATACGCGCGCACGTCCTTCAATTCCACGCGGTCCAGAAACACCTCGCCGTCGCACACTTGCTGGATGGAAACCGCGTCGAGAAAGCGATTGATGTGCTGGCCCAACGCCTCCCACAGCTGATGCGTGTCGCAGCGGTTGCCGCGATGACAACCGCGCACGCCATTCTCGCACATCGTCGTGCGCATCGGCTCGTTGACCGCGCGAATCACCTCGGCCACGGTGATGTCCGAGGCGGGTCGCGCCAGCAGGTAGCCGCCGCCCGGCCCGCGCACGGAACGCACCAGCCCGCCTTCGCGCAGGCGACGAAACAACTGCTCCAGATAGGAAAGGGAGATAAACTGGCGCTCGGATATCGATGCCAACGCCACCGGACCGCTGTGCTGCTGCTTGGCCAGGTCGACCATGGCCGACACCGCGTATCGCCCCTTGCTCGTCAGACGCATTTCAATGACCTCCTAGCGGATAAACCCCTATGGGAAGGTCGGATATTATAAACCGTACTAATTTAGTCAAGTATTGTCAGATGCCGCCACCGATGAAGCGTTCGAGTTTCTTCTGCTCCTCCTGCAGGTCGCGCTCCAATTGCTCGTCCTTGCGGGATGCCTCCTCCGGCGGACGGGGATGAAAGGTATCGATACGCGCGTTCACATCGTCGATCATCTTCAAAACATGGGCCAGCGCCTCGGCCACCGGGTTGGCCAGCAAATGATGGTCGAGATTGATCCGCCCGTTCTCGATGAGCGGCGCCGTTGCGCCAACCACCGTTCCCGGAATGCCCACCACGGTCGAATGCGCCGGCACATCGCGCAACACGACCGAATTGGCGCCAATGCGCGATTGCTCGCCTATGGTGATCGCGCCGAGCACCTTGGCGCCGGCGCCGACAATCACGCCATCCTTCAATGTCGGATGCCGCTTGGTCTTTTCCCAGGTCGTTCCACCCAAGGTGACTCCGTGGTACAGGGTCACATCGTCGCCGATCTCGGTCGTCTCGCCGATCACCACGCCCATCCCATGATCGATAAAGAACCTGCGGCCAATGCGCGCGCCCGGATGAATCTCGATACCGGTAAGCCAGCGCACGAGA
>RFFT01000037.1 GCA_003696795.1 Zetaproteobacteria bacterium
ATTCATTCCATTTGCCCGCCCCTGCATCGGTGAGGATGAAATTCAGGAGGTGGTGGATGCGCTGCGCTCGGGGTGGGTGACGACTGGCCCCAAGGTGGCGGCATTTGAAAAGGCGTTTGCCGAGACGGTAGGCGCGAAGTATGCGTTGGCGGTGAATTCCGCCACGGCGGGCCTGCATCTGGCGCTTGAAGCTGTGGGCGTGGGTGCCGGGGATCTGGTGTTGACTACTCCGTACACATTTACCGCCACTGCCGAGGTGATTCGCTACCTGGGCGCGGATCCGGTGTTCGTGGATATCGATCCTGATACGCTCAATATCGATGTTGAGCAAGCGCAGGCGACACTGGACCAACTGGAGAGGGAAGGTAAGAGGGCAAAAGCATTGATGCCTGTGCATTTTGCGGGCCTTGGCTGTGATATGCGGGCTATTTTGCACATGGCGGAACGGTTCGGGGTGCAGGTTGTGGAGGATGCGGCGCATGCCTTTCCCACGATTGTGGATGGCCGCATGGTGGGCAGCATCGGGCGGGCGACGGTGTTCAGTTTTTATGCGACCAAAACCATCTGCACAGGTGAGGGTGGGATGGTGACCACCGATGATGAAGCGCTGGTCGCACGCATGAAAACCATGCGTTTGCATGGCATCAATAGGGATATCTGGGATCGGTACACCGCCAACAAACCTTCATGGTACTATGAAGTTGTGGCCCCGGGCTTCAAGTACAACATGACCGATATGGCGGCAGCGCTTGGCATTCATCAGTTGCGCAAGGGGGAGGTTTTCCGTCAACGGCGCGAAGCGATCGCACTTCGCTATCAACAGGCTTTTGCCAATTTGCCGGTGAGGTTGCCGGCCATGCCGAAGAAGGGGGATTCGCACGCCTGGCACTTGTATGTACTGCGCTTGCGCAAGGAAGCGCTTTCGATTTCACGGGACGCATTCATCGAGAAGATGTGCGAGCACCGCATCGGCACGAGCGTGCATTTCATTCCGTTGCACATGCATCCGTATTGGCGCGATCGCTATGGTTTTGCGCCTGATGACTTTCCGCAGGCGAAACGGGCGTATGAAGAGGCGGTGAGTTTGCCGATCTATCCCGCCATGACGGACGAGGAGGTGGAACGGGTAATCGAGGCCGTGCGGGCGATAGTGGAGCGTTATGCGCGCTAAGCGCTTGTTTGATCTGCTGTTCACCATTCCCGGCTTGATCCTGGTTTTCCCGCTTTTTTTGTTCATCGCGCTGTGGATCAAGCTCGACTCCCCCGGGCCGATATTCTTTCGGCAGGAGCGCGTGGGTTTTGGTGGAAGACCGTTCATGATCCTCAAATTTCGCACGATGGTGATGAATGCGGAAAGCATCGGCCCCAAGGTCACCAGTGATGGCGATCCGAGAATTACGCGCAGTGGCCGGTGGTTGCGCAAGTACAAGCTCGATGAGTTGCCGCAGTTGATCAATGTGCTCAAGGGGGAGATGTCGCTGGTTGGGCCGAGGCCGGAAGTGCCGGAGTATGTGGCGCATTATCCGGCGGATGTGCGCGAACAGGTGCTGTCCGTGCCGCCGGGTATCACCGATTTCGCGGCCATCGAGTTTCGTGATGAAAACACGATGCTCGAGCATGCCGCTGATCCGCAGCGGACATATCTGGAACGCATCCTTCCCATTAAACTCAAGCTTTACTTGAAATATGTGCGCGAACGTTCCTTATGGACGGACTTTGTGCTTATATTGCGCACAATGGCGAAGGTGGTGAGGCACTCATGAAGCAATGGTTGCGTACATTGCCACGAAATACCAAGCGCCATATTGCGCTTGGCTTTGATGTGGTTGGCCTGCCGCTGGCCTTGTGGCTGGCGGTGTGCCTTCGTCTGGGCACGGTGGTAATGCCGGGCTGGGAACAGGCATGGATTTATGTCTTGGTGGTGCTGATTGCGGTTCCGGTCTTCATCAAGATGGGGCTGTATCGCGCCATCGTCCATTACATGGAGATGTCCGCCTTTTTTACGATCACCAAGGCGGTCACTTTGTCGGTGGGTGTGTGGGGGCTGATTTTGCTGTTTACCGCCCCGTTCGGCGTGCCGCGCTCCTCAATCATTATCTTCTGGCTGTTGGCGCTGCTTTTGATAGCTGGCAGCCGCTTGTTCATGCGGTGGCTGTTGGGTTCATCTCAAGGCGAGCAAAAGCGAAAAGTGGCGGTCTATGGTGCCGGCAAGGCGGGTGTGCAGCTTGCGCAGTCGCTGCGGATGAGCCATAAGTTCAAGCCGGTGTGTTTTTTCGATGACAATCCCGAGTTGCATGGGCACGAGGTGGTAGGGCTTCCCGTGCATGCACGCACGGAGATGCGTGAGGCGATCGAGAGTCTCGATATTTCCCATGTATTTGTCGCCATGCCTTCCGCCTCAAGGCGGCAAAAGCAGTCGGTGCTCGATGCGTTGGAGCCGTTGCCCGTGAAAGTCAAGATCTTGCCGGATCTGGACGACATTGCTGGCGGAGAAGTGAGCATCAGTCAGGTGCGCGATGTCGAAATCAGTGACCTGTTGGGGAGAAGCGAGGCCAAGCCGGATGAGAAGTTGATGGCCCATTGTATTCGCGACAAGGTGGTGATGGTGACCGGGGCTGGAGGTTCCATCGGTTCCGAGTTGTGCCGGCAAATTCTCCGTCGCCAGCCGGAAACCCTTGTGCTTTTTGAGCGAAGCGAGTATGCGCTTTATACGATTGAGCACGAGCTGCGCGACTTGGCGTCCAAACTCGATGTTTCCTGTGCGCTGATCCCGATTCTCGGTTCGGTGCATCATCGGCGGCGAGTGGCGGAAGTGTGTCGCGCGTTTTGTGTGCAAACCGTGTACCACGCCGCAGCGTACAAGCATGTGCCCTTGGTTGAGTTCAACCCTGTGGAGGGGGTGCATAACAATATTTTGGGCACGTTGCACACCGTGCAGGCGGCGATTGAGAGCGGGGTCGAGCATTTTGTGCTTGTTTCCACCGACAAGGCGGTGCGGCCAACCAACGTGATGGGGGCGACGAAGCGCTGTGCGGAACTCGTGTTGCAGGCATTGCATGAGCGGGGATCGGGCAACACGTGTTTGAGCATGGTGCGCTTTGGCAATGTGCTGGGTTCGTCCGGCTCGGTGGTTCCACTGTTTCGCAAGCAGATTCGGGAAGGCGGCCCGATTACACTCACCCACAAGGATGTGACGCGTTATTTCATGACCATTCCCGAGGCTGCGCAACTGGTGATCCAGGCCGGCGCAATGGCTAGGGGGGGTGAGGTTTTTGTGCTGGATATGGGCGAGCCGGTCAAAATCGCCGACCTGGCGCGTCGCTTGGTACACTTGAGCGGGCTGACCGTACGCGATGCGGAGCATCCGGAAGGGGACATTGAGATCGTGGAAACCGGCTTGCGACCGGGGGAGAAGTTGTACGAGGAATTGCTGATCGGAGACAAAGTGGAGGGCACTTCGCATCCGTTGATCATGCGCGCGATGGAGGAATCGCTGCCGTGGGAAGAATTGGAGAAGTTATTGCATGCGATTCAGCAAGCCTCGCAAGCTTTTGATGTTGCCGGCATTCGTACCATCCTGCAGCAGTTGGTGCGCGGTTATCGACCCAACGAGGAAATCCACGATCTTCTTTGGCGAAGAGCGCCAGAGGCGGCAAAAATGCTACGTTCGCATGAAACCGCGCACTGATTCTCCGCTTTTATCAATCATTCTGTCCTTCACTCGCCTCCTCTTGTTTTCCCGTTGGTTCGGCCCAGAGTTGCGCCCATGTGCGTATGCGATGTGTGGTGCTGAACGATGGGACTTAGCCTTGTTGCGTTTTCCGAACATCTGCTGTTTGCGAGCGTTCTGACCGTGATTGCGGCGCTGGTCACGCGCTACATGTGGCGGCATGGGGGGATTCTGGACGTGCCGAACGCGCGTTCCTCGCATACGACGCCGACCCCGCGCGGCGGAGGGGTGGCGATCGTGGTCACCTTCGTGATCGGGGTGATCGCGATTTTCCTGTTCGCCGACAAGGCGCACATCGATCATCGCTATTTCTGGGCGTTTCTCGTTTCCTGCGCCATGATTGCGCTGATTTCCTTTTATGACGACCTGAAGGGCTATGGCTTCAAGATCAAGCTGCTCACCCATGTGATCGCGGTGGCGATCGCGCTTGCCGGGGGGCTGGTCATCGATGTGTTCGACATGCCCTGGATCGGGCCGGTCGAGCTTGGGCTGTGGGGATACGGGCTGACCTTTCTGTGGTTGCTCGGGCTGACCAATGCCTACAACTTCATGGATGGCATCGACGGTCTGGCGGCTTCCACGGCGGTGATCGTGAGCACGTTTTTTGCTTTTTTTTCCCTGAGTCAGGGAAGTTTGTTCATCTATATTGTGAGCTATACGCTGCTTGCCGGCAGTCTCGGCTTTCTGTGGTGGAACCGTCCGCCGGCGCGCATTTTCATGGGCGATGTCGGTAGCGCGTTTCTCGGCTTCGTGTTCGCGGCGATGGCCGTGATCGCGGCGCGCTACGACGTATCGCATACCTCGTTTCTGGTGATGCCGCTGCTGTTGTTCCATTTCATCTTCGATACCGCGTTCACGATGGCCCGCCGCGCCCTGGCCGGGGAACATATCGCGATGGCGCATCGCACGCATGTGTATCAATTGCTCGTGCGCATGGGGTTCAGCCATGGGCAGGTGAGCGTGTGGTATGGCCTGTGCGCGGTGCTGCAGGGACTGGCCGCGATGTGGATGGTGCATGCGAAGGGCACCGCCGGGCTGTGGGTGTTTTTGCCGTTTGTTGGCGCCTATGCCGGGGTTGCGCTGCTTGTCTGTCGCGCCGCCAAACGCCGCGGCTTATTGTGATCGCTTGCATGGCGCGAGAAATACCCGATAATTCCGCTCAGGTATTCCAAGCGAGGTGCATATGAGTGTGACATTGACCGAGGCGGCGGCCGAGAAAGTGCTCGGGTTGCTTGCGCAGCAGGACAATCCGGACTTGCATTTGCGCATCTTCGTGTCCGGTGGCGGCTGCTCGGGCTTTCAGTATGGCTTCACCTTCGACGAGCAGGTCAAGGACAATGACACGGTGGTCGAATCGCATGGCGTGAAGCTGCTCGTCGATCCCATGAGCCTCGATCTGATCAAAGGTGCCGAGATCGATTATGAGAAAGGGCTGCAGGGCGAGTCGTTCGTGATCCGCAATCCGAACGCGGCAGCGACCTGCGGCTGCGGCAAATCGTTTACCCCATCGGAGAACGGAGGCTGCGCGAACGCGGGCTATTAGGCGCGCGACTTCCCTTGTGCGTTTCGGGCGTTTGCCTACAATGGCCGCAAGAATCAACACAAGGGAGAAGCTATGGATATTTCGAAGATTCCCGCCGGTGACAATCCACCGGAGGATATCAATGTGGTGATCGAGGTGCCGCAGCACGCCGATCCGGTG
>RFFT01000009.1 GCA_003696795.1 Zetaproteobacteria bacterium
CTGAGTTGCAGCAGGCTGAGTTGCAGCAGGCTGAGTTGCAGCAGGCTGAGTTGCAGCAGGCTGAGTTGCAGCAGGCTGAGTTGCAGCAGGCTGGGTCAGGCCATAGACCCGACGAAGGTCCTTAAAGTGCTGCTCGAGCGCCAATTGTTCCTTGTTCAGTTTGGCAATGGCTTCATGCGTGCGCGCAGTCTGCGCATGCAACATGGCGATTTGACGATCAAGCTCGTTCATGCGCGCGGTCTGCGCCAGCGAGATCCATAATGCAACAAGCGCGATCAGTGTCGCAATCAGGGCAAGAACCGGGAAATGGCGGGACAGGCGCGAGCGCCGGTTTGAGGTCTGCTCTGCCTTCCCCGTCAGAGGCATCCCCTCACGCGCGGGTACAATCTCTTCGTCCGGACCCACGCTTTCCGCTGAACTTTGTTCCTCAGTCATGGGTTGACTCCCTGCAAACCTTCTGCGTCGACTACGCATTAATAGCAAAATCCGACTTGTTGTCAAAGCGGAGACACTTATTTGCTGCTGTCGCCTGTGGGATTGATGATTGGGAACGGCAGATGGGTGACCTTGCCTTCGCCTGTCTTGGTTTCAGTGACCTTGGCGATGCCGCGTTTGTTCACTTCGTCGATGCGGATCACGGCATGCATTGGGATGAAGCTGCGCTGCACATTGGCAAATTCATGTTTCAAGCTCTCTTCGCCTGGATCGAGAACAAGCGAGGATTTCTCCCCAAACACAAGCTCCCCGATTTCGATGAAACCGAGCATGCTCGAAGCGCCCACGCTGCGCGCATAGATTTCGTAAACCTTGCCTTGGTTAATGAATTGAATCTTGTACAGGTGTTGTTGTTGATCACTCATGGTGGCAAGCCTAGCAGCCCTATGGCCAGTAGGTCACTGAGGCGGTGCACGTCTCGGCAATTTCGATGCGCGACACTCGCACGCGCCCATCATTGATGCGTGGTGCCAGGATGCGGTACAGCTCGGCGGCAACGTTTTCGCTCGTCGGGTTGATGGTATCAAAGGGAGGCACGTCGTTCAGGTGGTAATGATCCCATTGTGCCAACGCGCGTTTGAGCTCCGCTTTCATGATTTTATAATCGATGCCCATGCCCAGCGCATCCAGTTGCGCACATTCGACATAAAGCCGCACGTGCCAGTTGTGGCCATGCAAACGCGCGCAGTCGCCATCATAGCCACGTAATTGATGGGCCGCCGAGAAATGCGCTTTGCAGCATAGTTCAAAGCGCGCCATCAGTCGGCCCCCGGCAGCAGCATGGCAATGGACACGACACGACCTTCACCGAGCAGGATGTTGTAGGTGCGCGCGGCCGATCGCGAGTCCATGCATTCGAATGCAATTCGGTGTTCGCGCAGCCAGCCTACAATCTCGGCGGAGGGGAAGATGGTCAGGCGTCCCGTGCCCAACAGGAAGACCTCGGGAGGGTTTGAGAGCAGCGGCTCTAAGTGACTGATTTGCAGCGCCTCCATGTGCTCCGGCCCCCATGGGGCACTGAGATGGTTTTCATGGAGCAGCAGACCACTTTCCACCCGTTCTTGATTGATGCGTAGCCAGTGCTCGCCATAGCCCGTGAACCGTTTGGCGGCGCGGTCCATCGCCGGGCCGATGTCTGCGGCAAGGAAGGTGCTCAGGGCCGGGCCTCCAGTTCCTTCACGTCTTCCTCGTTGCGCTTGAAGTAGCCGGCAAGACCCAACATGATCGGGCTGGCGATATAAATCGAGGAATAGGTACCGACAATGATGCCGGCGAGCAATGTGAACGCGAAGTCGTGAATAACCTCGCCACCGAGGAAGAAGAGGGCGAGGACGACCAATAGCGTGGTCAGTGAGGTCATCAACGTGCGTGACAGGGTTTGATTGACAGAGGCATTCGCAACGCTGGCTTCGTCTTCGGGGGTTTTCCGTTTCCGGTTGGCCTCGAAGTTTTCGCGGATGCGGTCAAAAACCACGATCGTGTCATTCAGCGAATAGCCGATCACGGTAAGAATCGCCGCGATCACCGGCAGGGTGAATTCCTTGCCGGTGATCGCAAACAGGCCAAGCACAATCGTGACATCATGCAACAATGCTGCATCGGCACCGAGCGCGAAGCGGAACTCGAAACGGAACGTAACATACAGAAGGATCGCCACCATGGCGATCAGCACCGCGAGGATGCCCGCGCGCGTTAGCTCTTCACCGACTTGAGGGCCAACATACTCGACGCGGCGCATCTCAACCGCATCCGCCCCGAAGGCCGTGTTCAGGGCGTCGAGAATCGCCGTGCTGATCTTGGACGATTCGATATCGCCCTTGTTTTGCACGCGAATCAGGATTTCGTTCGCCGCTCCGAACTGCTGGATCACGGCTTGTCCATAACCCGCCGGCACGAGGGCCTTACGCACATCGGCAATGTTTGGCGCGTGGTCGAATCTGACTTCGACCAGCGTACCTCCTGTAAAGTCGATGCCAAAGTTCAGACCTTTGATCGCAAGCGCACCGAGCGAAACAAGGATCATCAGTGCGGATGCGGCCAGCGCGATCTTGCGCTTGCCGATGAAGTCGATACGGGTGTCCGGACGAATCAGTTGCATGGTGCCTCTTCCTAAATGCTCAACCTTTCAATTTTCTTGCCTTCGGTTGCCGCGGCGATAATCGCGCGGGTCACGGTGATGGCCGTGAACATCGAGGCGAGGATGCCGACGCTCAAGGTGACGGCGAATCCTTTGACCGGGCCGGAACCAAACTGGAACAATACGATGGCCGCGATCAAGGTTGTGATGTTGGCATCGACAATGGTGGACAGCGCCTTGTCATAACCGCCGTCAATGGCGGCCCGCGGCGTTTTGCCGACATTCAGTTCTTCCCGTATGCGTTCAAAAATCAATACATTCGCATCCACGGCCATGCCGATTGTCAGCACGATACCGGCGATGCCGGGCAATGTCAGGGTGGCGCCGATCATGCTCATCGCGGCCACGATCAGCAGCATATTGAAGATCAATGCGATGTTGGCCACGACGCCGAACAGACGGTAGTACACGATCATGAATACCAGCACCAGCACCGCGCCGATAATGATGGAACGCATTCCCTGTTCAATCGAATCTTGACCGAGGCTCGGGCCGATGGATCGTTCCTCAACCACCTTGACGGGCGCCGGCAAGGCGCCGGCACGCAATACGATAGCCAGGTCGTGCGCCTCCTTGGGCGTGAAATTGCCGGTGATTTGCGCGGTTCCTCCGGAAATGCGTTCCCGGATCACCGGTGCCGAGTTGACCACTCCTTCAAGAATGATGGCGAATCGTTCGCCGACATGATTTTTGGTCAGGCGGTCAAACTTGCGGGCGCCTTTGCTGTTGAATTTCAGGGTCACTGCATATTCGTTGAAGCGCGAATCGATCGAGACGCGCGCATCCGCGACTTCGGTGCCGGAGAGTTCGGTGCGCTTCTTGAGTAGATAGGGTTGGCGATAGGTCTTGCCATTGCGCGTTTGCGGCGGCCCATACATGATGATGTCCCCTGGCGGGATTTGCCCTTTGAGCGCCTTGTCCAGGTCCCCTTTTTCGTCAACCAGTTTGAATTCGAGCTGCGCGGTGCGCCCGATCAGCGCTTTTGCATGCGCGGTATCCTCGTAGCCAGGGATCTGAATCAGGATGCGGCGATCGCCTTGCTTGACGATCACCGGTTCCGTCGTGCCCAGCGCATCGATGCGTCCACGTATGACTTCGATGGCCTGTTCAACGGCGAATTTTCGGATCTCCTTGGCCTCATCCGGTTTGAGCTCGAGGCCGATCGTGCCATCATCGGAGGCGCGGAGCTGATAGCTGGGCAGCGCCTTTTTCAGCAAACTTTCGGCGGCGTCCATGTCGGATGGGCGCTTTAGTTCCACGCGGATCACTGTGCCTTCGGCGCTCAGCTTCCGGTAGCGAAGACGGGCTTTGCGCAATTCCTGGCGCACGGTGCCGAGGTCCTCTTCGACACTGCGCGCCACGGCCTTATCCACATCGACATCAAGGACGAGGTGAACACCTCCCTTGAGATCCAGGCCGAGGTTCAGCGGGCGGCTCATCGAACTGGGCCACCACGCGGGGACGCTGATGACGTTGGGCAGCGCACCCATCAGTGAGACGAGAAGAACGCCGAGGATCAGCCAGTATTTCCAGCGAGGATATTGATGCATGCGTCAGTCCTTTGGCGGAATTTGCGGGCGACTAGTCGGCCAGACCGGAGATCGTGTCCTGCTTGACCTTGATGCGTACACCGTCGGCGATTTCCACGCGCACGAAACCATCCTTGACATCCGTGATGGTGCCGTAGATGCCGCCGCCGGTAATGATTTTGTCGCCTTTTTTCAGGCTTGCGATCATGTTCTGATGGTCTTTCATGCGTTTTTGCTGAGGACGGATCAGCAGGAAGTAGAAAATGACCATGATCAGAATCAACGGCACGAACGAGGCCAGCGCGCCGCCCGTCGTCGCGGGTGCCGCATGGGCCGTGCCGATGCCCGCAAGCGCGATCGAAAGCGTGAGTGCGGCAAGTTTGGTGAAGTTTTTCAGCATGTTGGGTTCTCCTGAGTGGCTCACCGGCAAGCGCTAGCGCACCGGTAGCGTTGTAAAAAACTGTCGCGAAATGCCGGCCATCTTCCCTCCTCAATAGCGGACCTGGCGCGGCGCATGAGGGCGCAATAGTAGTGAAGGTTGTGCAGGGTGTTCAACCTTGAAGATAAAATCTCCTTCGCCATGTACAAATGACGCAGGTAGGCACGGGAGAAGTGGCGGCAGGTATAGCAATCGCAATCCTCCATGATCGGGCGCGGATCATCGGCATGGCAACGGTTCTTGATGTTCAGGCGACCATCGTCGGTGAAGAGGGTGCCGTTGCGCGCATTGCGCGTGGGCATCACGCAGTCGAACATGTCGATGCCGCGATCGATGCCCTCGATCAGGTCTTCCGGTGTGCCCACGCCCATGACGTAGCGGGGCAAGTTCTGCGGTAAATGCGGTGCCAGGCTATCGAGAATGGCGAGCATTTCCTCCTTCGGTTCGCCAACGGACAGCCCACCGATCGCAATGCCCTCAAAGCCGATGGCGAGGAGCTGATCCAGCGAGGCGCGGCGCAAATCCGGATACATTCCGCCTTGCACGATGCCGAACAGGGCCTGGTTGGAGTTGGCCGGCAGATAAGTGCGACATTCGGCAGCCCAACGCATGGAAAGCTCCATCGAGCGGGCCGCCTGCTCGCGGGTGGCGGGGTAGGGCGTGCATTCGTCGAAGGCCATCACGATGTCGCTGCCGAGTTTGCGCTGAATGTCCATGCTTTCTTTCGGCCCGAGGAATACCTCGCGGCCATCGATGTGCGAGCGGAAGCGCACGCCATGCGCCTCGATCTTGCGCAGCGCGCCCAACGACCACACCTGAAAGCCGCCGGAATCCGTCAGAATGGGGCGCTCCCAGGCCATAAAGCGGTGGAGTCCGCCCATGCGGGCGATCAATTCGGCGCCTGGACGTAGCATCAGGTGATATGTGTTGCCGAGAATGATCTCGGCGTCAATCTCGTCCGCCAGATCCGCCGGGGTCATGCTTTTCACCGTGGCTTGGGTGCCCACCGGCATGAATACCGGGGTTTCCACCGTGCCGTGGGGAAGATGCAATCGTCCTCGCCGGGCAAAACTGTGCGCATCGCGATGTAAAAGCTCGAAGCGTAGGGCGCTCATGGCGGCGCAGCCTGACGTTGACAACAGGCATGAGCAAGCAATGGCTTTGCAGTGGATGTTTCGCTCGGGCAGCATGCGTCCTCGGTTTCAAGGAGGTCGTTATGCGGGATTGGGGCAAGCCGTTGCTGTTTACCTTGGCATTGCTGGCGATGATCGAGCTCGCCGTGTACGTCACGGATATCAGCGTTGATGGCGCGTTTGGTGTGGTGAATGGGTACCTTGCCTCTGTATTGTTCTTCGATGTATTGCCCGGCGAGGGGAGCATGCCCTTCATTGTCGCCTGGCTGATTACAGGAGCCGTGTTTTTGACCCTTCGTTTCGGTTTCATCAACGTACGCATGATGGGGCATGCGTTGGCCATTCTGCGCGGCAAGTTTCGTTCCGCTGAGGACAAGGGCGATGTGACACCGTTTCAGGCCTTGACCACGGCGCTGTCGGCGACGGTTGGGCTGGGCAATATCGCCGGCGTGGCCATCGCGGTTAGCGTTGGCGGGCCGGGTGCTACGTTCTGGATGATCGTGGCCGGCTTCTTTGGCATGACCTCGAAGTTTACCGAGGTCACGCTTGCCCAGATGTATCGCGAATTCCGGCCCGATGGACGGGTGATGGGCGGGGCGATGGAATATCTCTCGCGAGGCTTGGCCGAAAAGGGGATGCCGGGTCTAGGCAAGGGGTTGGCCTTCCTGTTCGCGGTATTGTGCATCGGTGCATCACTGGGTGGCGGCAATGCGTTCCAAGTCTCCCAGGCGATGGGGGCGGTCCAGAATGAGTTGCCGTTCTTCCAGGACTATCCCTGGGTGTTTGGCTTGATCATGGCGTTTGCGGTGGGGATTGTGATCATTGGTGGTATTCGGCGCATTGCGCACGCGGCGGAAGCGGTCGTCCCAACCATGGTGTTCATTTATCTATCAGCCTGTTTATGGATCATCGGCACGCATGCAAGCGAATTGCCCGACGCCTTGCTGACCATCGTTCGCGAGGCATTCCATCCTTCCGCCGTGGCTGGAGGGATGATTGGGGTGGTCGTGCAGGGTTTTAAACGGGCCGCTTTTTCCAGCGAGGCGGGCATCGGCTCGGCGGCGATCGCACATTCGGCGGCTTCGGTCAAATATCCGATCCGCCAGGGGTTCGTCGCACTGTATGAACCGTTCATCGATACGATCATCATCTGCACGATGACTTCACTGGTTATTATCCTGACCGGTGTGTGGCATGCGCCTGAATATGTGCACTTGGTTGAGGCCAGCAAGGGCGCCGCATTGACCTCGGTGGCGTTTGGGTCGGTGATTTCCTGGTTTCCCACTGTCCTGTCCGTGTCGGTGGTGCTGTTTGCGTACAGTACGATGATTTCCTGGTCCTATTACGGGGAGCGGTGCTGGACGTATGTGTTCGGCGAGAAGCATTCCATCATCTACCGCATCATGTTCGTGTTGTTCATCGTGTTGGCGACGCTGGGTAGCGCCGGCAACATTCTTGAGTTTAGCGATTTGTTGCTGCTGGGAATGGCTTTTCCCAACTTCATCGCCTTGTACATGCTGCATGGCAAGGTGCTCAGCGCCCTGCGTGATTATCGTGCGCGTCTGGCGCGCGGCGAGTTTGGGCGCTAAGCGGCGCTGTTGAATTGATTGCTGCGGGGCATTGGCGTACCGCTGGCTGGCTTCTGTTTGCGCTGGCGCCGGCCGTCTGGCCGGGCATGTTCCCATACGATTCGCCACGCTGGTTTGCCATAGCGGCCGTGACGCTTCTTCTGGGCGCCGCTCTGCTGAACCGCCGGACGGTTTCTGTTCTCGCCGGTGGTGGGTTGGCATGGTTGTTGCTGTTGTTCCTACTTGCCCAGGTGTATCTTCGCTGGCACGGCATACCTGCGCCACAGGCCTGGGGGCTTGAGGCGGCATGGTTGGTGGCGTTCGCGGTCATGTTCTGGTTGGGAGCGCAGGCGCATGCCCGCGAGTTGCGCAGGCTCTGGCGGTTGGCCCTGAAACTGGTCTTGCTGTGGGTGTTGTTTGCTCTTGGGTGGTGGATGTGGGGGGATGGTGAACTTTGGTTGGGACCATGCCAGTTGAGTTTCGCTCCCTCACCGAAGCCGTCCGGTATCTTTCCAAATGGGAATGTGCTGGCGGGCGCGATTTTGCCGGTGTGGCTGTGGTGTGCGGTTCGTGCCTTTGAGGAGGAGGCGCGCTGGCCGCTGGGGTTGGCCTGGTGGCTGTTGAGTGTGGGGCTTTTCGCGGCCCAATCGCGAGGGGCGTTGCTGGCGGGCCTGATGTTATTGCTGCTGTTGGTCGTTTGTTTGCGACCGCGACGCGATCGCCTTGCGTTCCTTTTCGTTGGAGGCGTGTTGGCGCTGCTTACGGCATGGGGTTGTACCTTGCTGGCACAGGCCCATGGCGCAATGGCCACGAGTGCCGCCGAGATGTTGACCAGCCCCGCCTCGATGAAGCAACGGTTAGGCATCTGGCGTACTGCTTGGAGCATTGGAGCGGCGACTTTCCCCTTGGGGGCGGGCCTGGGCCAGTTTCCCTGGCAGTTCTGGTTGCAGGCAGGATGGGTATTGTCCGACCATGTCTTGCCGCTGAATGCGATGCTCGCGCACAATCTTTTGCTGCAGGCATGGGCAGAAGGGGGAATTGCCGGCGTTGCCTTGTGGCTGTTTTTGGGCTTGTTGCTTGTCGCGCGCTGGCCGTATGTTCGTCGCTGGCGTGCGGAGCGCGTGGCCGCTTGGGCGGCTGCGGGCGCGTTGTGGGTTCAGGCTCAGGTCAATGTTATCTATTGGATGCCTGTTCCGTGGTTATGGGCTGCGTTCTTGACGGGGTTTGCGTGTAAACGCGGGCTGGGTCGCCGACATCAGCCAATATATCTCGCTCCCTGGCTGGCGTTGGTAGTGGCGGGTCTAGGAGTGGTGCAGGGTATCCAATGGTTTCAAGCTCAGCGGGCACTGACCGATGCGAGATGGACCGTGCAGGGTATGGCTCCGCTCATGGCCCTGGCCGAACGCGATCCCCGGCGTGCTGTTTTGCCGCTGGCGCACGCGATGCAGGCTGCCTTGGCGCAGCCCCAGGCCGCATCTTTTGCGCGCTGGGCTGCACCTCGACTTGCCGGCGCTACGCCTGAAGTTCCGTTTCCGTTCGTGCTTCGCGCCCAGATTGCGGCTTGGGTGCTGGCTGGACAACCAGGAAAGGCATGTCACGTGGCCATGCTGATGCGGCGGTTGGGCGTGCCGGTTCGTGTGGGTAAGGAGGAGCGCTGGCGAAGGTGCGATTGAGACAGGCGTTTGCAGTTCTGTGAGCAACCGCTTATCATGCGCCGCGTTCAGTGATCGGGGTGTGGCGCAGCCTGGTAGCGCGTACCGTTCGGGACGGTAAGGTCGGAGGTTCGAACCCTCTCACCCCGACCAGATCATGGAAGACAGCCGGCATTGCGCCGGCTGTTTGCATTTCTAGACGGCGGTTTCCGGGATTGGCGCATGTTTCAGCTTGCCCAGTGCGGCGGCGGTCAGGATGCACCATACGGCAAACAGTGCGCCCGGCAGCGCGGTTTCCGCCGAGAAATGTTTTAGTGCCAAGGCGACGCCCAGACCGGCGTTCTGCATGCCGATTTCCACCGCCAGTGTAATGCGGTAGCGAGTATCGAAGCGACAGGCGATGGCGGCGAGCCAGCCAAACAGGTAGCCGCCCGCATTCAGGATGATGACCAGCGCAAAGATAAACCATGGTGTCTCGGCGATGTGTTGCTGGTTGGCGGCAACCGCGTAGCCGCAGATCATGATGATGGCGAGTGCGGCGATTTCTGGCGCAAGCCGTCGATAATAGCGTTCCCCTTGTGGCAACTGTCTGCGCATCAGCATCCCCGCCAGCAGTGGCAGGGCTACGGTGAGGATAATGGTTTGCATCATGGGCCAGAAAGGGATGGGCAGCAGGACGCCGCCGAGCCATTCGACCAGGGTGGGGGTCAGCAGGGGAGACAAGAGCGTGGCCAGCATGGTCATCGCAATCGAGAAGGCTACGGCGCCGCCCAGTAGATAGGTGATAACATTGGAAGCCATGGCTCCAGGTGCGCAGCCGACAATAATGAATCCCAACGCCAGTTCGGGCGCAACCCCTTGCCATACCGCGCACATCGCGGCAGCGAATCCGAGCAGCGGCATGATCGTGTATTGGGCCAGCACGCCCAACAGAATACTGCCGGGCCGCTTGAGCGCCGCTTTTGCTTCTGCGGGCTCCAACACCAGGCCGAGGGCGAACATGGTGGCAGCAAAGAACCACAGAAACACATGCTTGAGCAGCAGGAACGGTTCTGGGAGAAAAAAAGCGAGTATGGCGCCGGCCAATGTGAGTGGGGCCATGTTGCGAGACAGGCTAAAGCGTTTCATGCTCGGATCATGCCGCGATTGCGCTGCGCTGAGAAGCCTGCGCCATAAAAGCTGAAGGGGCCCTTGCGGGCCCCTTGTCAACGGTGTCTGGTATCAGGAGGGAGGGGAGGGAGGAGATACCAGACAGGCGCAATCGTAGATGGGGCTGGTGATTCGAGCGTGAACCGCCCATTAATTTTCGTTTACCCATGCAAGCTTATTTGAGAAACAGCTGATAGGCCGGGTTGTCCGTTTCCTCGATATACGGGTAACCCAAGCCATCGATATAGTCTTGAAAGCTGTCTTCATCCTCGGGCGGCACCTCGATACCGGCGAGTACGCGCCCGAAAGCCGCACCATGGTTGCGGTAATGGAACAGCGAGATATTCCATCGTGCATGCGCGCGTTGCAGGAATTGCAACAGCGCGCCGGGCTTTTCGGGAAACTCGAAGCGATAAACGCGTTCGTGCCTTACCAATTGGCTGTGTCCTCCCACCATGTGGCGGATATGAAGCTTGGCCAACTCATTGTCCTTCAGATTGATGAACGGAAGCTGGGCGGCTCGCATGGCTTCTTCCAGGGCGCGGACTTCATCCTCCCGTTCGATGCTGATGCCAGCGAACACATGGGCTTGCTCGCGACTGGACAGGCGATAGTTGAACTCGGTGATGTTGCGTGCGCCAATAATGCTGCAGAAACGAAGAAAGGAACCGGGGCGCTCGGGAATGGTGACCGCGAACAGCGCTTCCCGCCCCTCACCCATTTCCGTGCGCTCCGAGACATGGCGCAGGCGGTCGAAATTCATGTTCGCGCCGCTGTTGATCGCCGCAAGCACTTGGCCGCGCGCGGCTGTTTCGCGCACATACTTCTTCAGTCCCGCAACCGCGAGAGCTCCAGCCGGCTCCACGATCGTGCGATTGTCCTCATAGATGTCTTTGATGGCGGCGCAGATTTCGTCGGTGTCAACCAGTAGGATTTGATCCACATGGCGCCGCGTAAGTTCGAAGGTATGCTTGCCTACCCGCTTGACCGCCACGCCATCGGCGAAGATGCCGACCTGATCCAGTGTGATGCGTTGGCCCGCGCGGATGGAGTCGTGCATCGCCGAAGAATCCACGGGTTCCACGCCGATGATCCGGGTTTGCGGTGAAAAGGCCTTGATCCAGACCGCAACACCGGCGATCAGGCCACCTCCTCCAATCGGGACGAAGACCGCGTCCAGATCCTTCGGCGCCTGTCGCAACAGCTCCTCGCCGATCGTTCCCTGTCCTGCGATAACCAGTGGATCGTCATAGGGGTGAATAAATACCAGCTCATGTTCCCGGCAATATTGCTCGGCAAATACACTCGCATCGGAATAGGAGTCGCCGGCAAGGATGACTTTTGCGCCCAAGCGTTCGACTGCGCGCACCTTGATTTGTGGTGTGGTGGTGGGCATCACAATCGTCGCCCGGATGCCGAGTCGGTGGCTGGCAAGCGCAACGCCCTGGGCATGATTGCCCGCTGAGGCGCAAATGACCCCCCGTGCCCTTTCCTCCTCGCTGAGTTGAGCGATCTTGTTGTAGGCGCCGCGCAGCTTGAACGAAAACACCGGCTGCAGATCCTCGCGCTTGAACAATACCTCATTGTTCAGCCGCGCGGACAATTTGGGTGCAAGCTCAAGCGGGGATTCGATGGCCACGTCATAGACGCGTGCGTGTTCAATGGCTTCGAGGTAGAAATCGGTCATGGGCGGCTTATACCATGAAGCAGGCGCAAACACGAGCATCCGCATTCTCGAGGTGGAAACCGTCGAGCGTGGCTTGGCTTATGCCGAGGGTTGTTTCGAAACTTTCCGTGTTGTGCGTGGCGAAGTGTTCGCCTGGGATGCGCATGCCGCCCGCTTGTGTCGCGGACTGGCGGCGTGGGGATACGATCTTACCCCGGCAATGCTGAGCGAGGTATATCAACGCTGCCTGGCGCGGGCTGCGGCCGTGGCTGATGATGCGCTTGTTCGCTTGACCGTTTCCCCTGGCCCAAGCCCTTGGGGTATATTGCGTCGGGCGGGCAACCTGGTGGCCCGCGTGCAGGCAATGTCGATGCCGGCAGGCAGGGAGCCGTTCCACCTGCGCCGCGCGCATTGGCCCTGGCCACCGCTGCCGCGAGAGGCCAAATATCTTGCTGATTATGCGCGCCTGGGTATGGTGCTTCATCGGCTGGGCACGCAGGATCTCGTGTTTATTCACCAGGAAACGGTGTTGTCCGCCGCGGTCGCGAATGTACTGATCTATCGCGATGGGCAATGGTGGACACCCACAAGTGGGGCAGGCGTGTTGCCGGGGGTTGTGCGCGCGCATCTGCTGACCAGCGGGGTTGTGCGTGAGGCTGTATGTCCGGCAGCATGGCTGGATGATTGCGAAGGTATGGCCTTGGCGAATAGCGGAATGTTCGTGCGTCCGGTAGCCACCCTCGATGGACGGAACTTGCCCGCATCTTTGGAAGCATCCGCTGTGCTCCGTGCAACGTTCCCCCCTTCCATTGGGAGGTTGATGTGAGACGTGTTCTGGTGCTGCTGGGCGGTGTGTTGCTGCTGTTGGTTGGCATTGCGGCATGGGGCTGGCGGCAATGCCATGTTCCCGTGGCGCCTCGGGCACCGACTTTGGTGGAGATTCCCCATGGGGCTTCGAGCAAGCGCATTGCGACTTTGTTGTACCGCAAGCATCTTATCGTTTCGCCTTTCTGGTTCGACCTGGCCGTTCGCTGGCAGGGACGGGGAGCGCGCTTGGTGAGCGGCGTCTACGCTTTCTCCGCGCCGGCGAACATGCTCCAGCTTATCGATCGCCTGGCGCGAGGCGATGTTGCGCACTTTTATCTCACTGTGCCGGAGGGCTTGCGCAACGATGAGGTTTTGGCCCTTCTCGCACGGGAAACCGGTGTGCCATTGCGGGATTGGCGGCAGGCGCTAGCCCGGTTGTTGCCGGATGGCGAGGAGGGCCGGTTGTTGCCGGAAACCTATCGTTATAGCCGACCGCTGCAGCCCGAGCGCATGTTGCGGCGCATGCTGGACGCGCAGCGCGAGCTGCTGCAATCCCTGGCGCCGGATTCGCACGCCTGGCCAAGATTGCGCATCATTGCCTCGATTATCGAAAAGGAAACCGCGCGTCCGGAGGAGCGCCCGCTCGTCTCGGCCGTGATCCATAATCGTTTGCGTTTGGGCATGCCTTTGCAAATGGATCCGACAGTCATTTACGGTATCTGGAAGACCACCGGTCGCTTCTCGGGCAACATCCGCAAGCGGGACCTTACTACTGATACGCCGTGGAACACCTATACGCGCCATGGCTTACCGCCCACGCCGATCTGCAATCCCGGCGCTGCCGCGTTGCGCGCAGCGGCGCGCCCGGCAAAGGTGCCGTATCTCTATTTTGTCGCCGATGGTAGTGGCGGACATGCCTTTGCCTCCACTCTTGAGGAGCATCAACGCAATGTTCAGCGTTGGCTGCGTATCGAGCGTACGCGATGAATGCGGACATGTTGATCGTGCGGCTTGCGGTGGAGCCACGATGGATGCTGTTGTTTCAGGCGCTGCTGCAAGGTGAGGAGGATTTGGCGGTGGTGCGACATGGGGAACCGGGGGCTTGCGGGTGTGAGCTTTGGCTTCCCGCCTGCCGGGAGCGCGAGTTGATGGATTGGATTGGGTCCTTGCCCGGTACATTGAAGGTTCGACTGCTAAGCACGCGCCATGTCGTTGGAGAGGTCAAATGCGGGGATTGATCACCTTCGAAGGGATTGACGGCTGCGGCAAAACTACGCAGTTGGCGCACACGGAAGCCTGGCTTCGCGCGCGGGGTATCACGCTTTGCACCACCCGCGAACCTGGAGCGACCCCGTTGGGGGCGACATTGCGCACGCTGCTGTTGGAGGGTTCGAAGGCTCCGGTACCGGAGGCGGAACTGCTGCTCTTTTTGGCGGATCGGGCGCAACATGTACGCCAGATTATCCAGCCGGCGCTCGCGCGGGGCGCTTTGGTACTGTGCGATCGTTATTCGGACTCCACCCGCGCGTATCAGATGGCCGCGCGGCGCTTGGGCGGCGATGCGATGGATGCGCTGCTCGCCTTTGCCGAGTGTGGAGTGCGTCCCGCCTTGACCTTGTGGTTCGATGTCCCACTTGAACTGGCTATCGAGCGCATGCGCAAACGCGAGCGAGCGGGGCAGCACGGCACGCGCCTGGATCGGGAACAACGCGCTTTTCATCGGGCGGTGGCCGACGCGTTCGCTCGGTTGCATGCGCAGGAGCCCGAGCGAATCCGCCGTATTCATGCCGTGGGTGATGTGGCGCAGGTGCAGCAACAGGTGCGCGCAGTGTTGGGCGCATGGCTTGAGGGTAAGCGTTGAGCCTGGTGGGGCATGAAGCCGTGGTACGGCGCTTCGCGCAAGCGCTGGATTCGGGCCGTTTGCATCATGCCTGGCTGCTGTATGGCCGTGCCGGGGTTGGAAAGTTCGTGCTGGCGCGGCATTTGGCGCAGCGGTATCTATGTGCGCGGCGGAAAGCCTGCGGTGAATGTCATGCGTGTCGCATGTTCCAGGCAGGTGCGCATCCCGATGCGCTGGTGGTTGCGCCGGAAGAAGGAAAACGGGACCTGAGTATTGCGCAGGTTCGCGCCTTGTGTGCCTTTCTTGCTTTGAGTGGCGGAGAGAGTGAGCGCAGGGTGGTCATCATTGACCGTGCCGCCCGGATGAACGCGCAGGCCGCCAATGCTTTGCTCAAAATGTTGGAAGAGCCGAGTCCTGGCAGCTTGCTGCTGATCGTGTGCGACGAGTTGCAACGCCTGCCGGCCACGATTCGTTCGCGATGTATGCTTACCGCTTGTGCGCCCTTGGACGATGCGCAGACGGCCAAGGTACTGCAGGCAGAGGGAATAGCGGCGGCACATCTGGCCATGGCGACGGCGTTGGCCGAAGGTTGTCCGGGAAGGGTGGCGTGTCTTCGCGATGCCTCGACTGCCGAGGCATTGTTGGCGTGGCAGCGGCTGACCCGTGATGCCACCACGGCGGACATCGGTGCGGTGGAGCGTTGGCTTCAGCGTCATGCGCGCACGGTGCCTCATGCGCTGATTGCCGAGGTCGTGGTGCGCGCGCATCAGTCCTGCTTGTTGCGCGCCTTGTCCGCGCAGGCCAGGCAGGTGATCGACAAGGCGTTGCTCGATCTTGCACGTTGGCCGCATGAGGTCCAGCAGCATGGCTTGCGTGTCGCCGCTTCCTTTCTGGCACTGTTCCTGGCCTTGCGCCAGGCGCTGCGCGCGGCGGCATAATCGACGCTGTAATTCGAGGGATAGCCGGATACACTTGCCGACCGATTCCATACAAGGGAAGTGCCATGGCGAAATATTATGTGACGACACCAATCTATTATGTGAACGACGAGCCGCATCTGGGGCACGTGTACACCACGATCGCCGCGGACGTGTTGGCCAGGTACATGCGCATGAATGGTCGGGATGTGTTTTTTCTGACTGGTGTGGATGAACACGGACAAAAGGTTCAGCAGGCCGCCGAACAACGCGGGATTACGCCGATCGAGTTAGCGGATCAGGTCGTCGAACGCTATCAGGCGCTATGGCCGCAGCTGTCGATTTCGAATGACGACTTTATCCGTACCAGTTCCGAGCGGCATAAGCGCGCGGTACAGGCCATGTGGCAGCGGTTGGTGGATGCGGATGCGATCTACAAGGGGATGTACGAGGACTGGTATTGCGTGCCTTGTGAAACGTATTGGACCGAAACGCAGCTCAAGGAGGCGGATTGCTGGGAGGCGCGCGTGTGCCCCGACTGCCGCCGAGCGGTGGAGCGGGTGCGTGAGGAATCCTATTTCTTTCGGCTCAGTCGCTATCAACAGCCACTGCTCGATCATATTCGGCAGCATCCCGATTTTATTGCGCCGGCATCGAGGCGCAATGAGGTGCTGCGTTTTGTGGAGTCCGGCCTGAATGATCTTTCCGTTTCGCGCACCACCTTTTCCTGGGGGGTGCCGGTACCGGGAGATGAGGCGCATGTGGTTTATGTCTGGATTGATGCGTTGACCAATTATCTTTCCGCGCCCGGCTTTCCCGACGACCGGTACCAGGATTATTGGCCTGCGGACGTGCACTTGATCGGAAAGGATATTTTGCGCTTTCACGCCGTGTATTGGCCGTGCATGTTGATGGCCGCGGGGCTGCCGCTGCCCAAGCGCGTGTTCGCTCACGGCTGGTGGACGGTGGAGGGCGAGAAAATGAGCAAGTCGCGCGGCAATGTCTTGCGTCCCGCCGAACTTCTGGCGCGCTATGAAGCGGATGTGTTGCGTTATTTCCTGTTGCGCGAGGTGCCGTTTGGCCAGGATGGCGACTTCTCGTACGATGCGTTGCGCCAACGATATAATACCGAACTCGCCAACGACGTTGGCAACCTGCTGAATCGCACGTTGGCCATGCTGAACAAGTATCGCGGAGGCATTCTGCATGGGGCGGCGGACGAGTTGGCGGTGGATCGCGCGCTGATTTCCGACGTGGAGAGCATGCAACGCGATGTCGACGATGCGCTGCGTGCGCAGGGTTTCCACATCGCGTTGGAACGTATCAATGCCGTGGTGCGCCATGGCAACCGCTATGTCGAAGAGAATGCACCTTGGGTTTTGGCCAAGGAAGGCAATCAGGCGCGTTTGGATACCGTCCTTTATCATTTGGTGGAGACGTTGCGCTTGGTGGCGATGCAGCTTTGGCCTTTCATGCCCGGCAAGGCTTCGGCGATGCTTGCGCAGATCATGAACGATGAGGTGAATGTGTCATGCTGGCGCATGAGCGAGCATGGCGGCTGGGGCTTGCTGACGCGAGGACATCAGTGCGCGGCACCGCGTCCGATCTTTCCGCGCATGGAGGCATAAGGGGATGTGTTCCATATCACAAGATGGTTGAAAATGCAAGCCGGCTTTCGTATGCTTGAACCATGCCAGGCAGATCATTTAAACGGCGCTTGCACAGTATCCTTCCCGATCATGAGAAAATGCGCGAGCATCGGCATCTGCGCCATTTTGGGCACCTGCTCGCAAGGCCGACGCTCTGGCATTTGAACCGACGCAACGTGGCCGCGGCTTTCGCCGTCGGCCTTTTTTTTGCCTTTGTGCCTGTGCCGTTTCAGATGCTGCTGGCAGCGGGCGGCGCAATCTATTTCAATGCCAATCTTCCCATCTCAGTGGCCATGGTGTGGCTGACCAATCCGATCACGATTCCCCCCATCTTTTATTGCACCTATCTGCTGGGAAACTGGATTCTTGGTCATCCGAGCGGTGAGCTGAGTATGGACAGCTTTACTTGGCATGCGATCTATTCCGGCTTGCCAAGCGTGATGCAGAGCGTGCTTGTCGGTTGTTTGTTCTGCGGTGTGGTCGCCTCTATTGTCGGCTATGTCGGCATCCGCATCCTGTGGCGAGTGATGGTGCTGCGCCGTTGGCGGCGGCGGCAACAAATGCGGCGCGCCGCCCTGGCTGCCTCCTGACGACACACGTTTGCACATGTTTCCCGAATTGCCGTTGGAGCGCATCAGCAAGATGCTCGGCGATGCGCTTGCCGAGGAGGTTTCGTTCCGTCGCCTTCAGCCCGTCGCCGGTGGAAGCATTAACCGTGCCTATCGGGCAAGCACAGCGACACGAGACTTCTTTATCAAATGTCACCAGCAGGATCGGTTGTCGATGTTCGAGGCCGAGGCGGAAGGGTTGGCTGAACTGCGTCGTGCTGACTGTGTGCGGGTGCCGCGCGTGTATGCCTGTGGCGGCGGCGATGGGGTGGCCTGGTTGGTCTTGGAATGGCTTCCCGCCATTCCAGGCGGCGAGCGGGGGGCGGCCCAATTGGGTGAGCGGTTGGCGGCGCTGCATCGGGTTCACACGGCACATTTTGGTTGGCATCGCGACAACACGATCGGCTTGACACCGCAGCGTAACGCTTGGGATGATGACTGGCCGCGGTTTTTTCGTGACCAGCGTTTGGGCTTTCAGCTGCAATTGGCTGAGCGTCAGCGGTTGGATCGCCGGTTGCAGCGCCTGGGCGAGCGGTTGCTGCCGCGCATAGCTGAATTCTTTACCGATTATCGCCCGCGGCCTTCGTTGCTGCATGGCGATTTATGGGGTGGAAACTGGCACCTCACGACGAACGATGAGCCGGTTTTATTCGATCCGGCGGTGTATTACGGCGATCGTGAAGCAGACTTGGCGATGACTGAACTGTTTGGCGGGTTTCCTTCCGCGTTCTATCAGGCCTATCGCGCCAATTGGCCGTTGGATGCCGGTTATTCCGTGCGGCGGACGCTGTACAATTTGTATCATGTGCTCAACCATGCCAACATGTTCGGCGGCGGCTATGTGCGGCAGGCATGCGCGATGATGGAGTCCTTGCTGGCTGAGCTGGGATGACGGCAGCGTTCCACGAGGGGACAGCCGGTGCAACGCGGGCGACTGCGGCAGTGGCGTTTGGCATGCTCGACGATCAAGGCGTGGTATTCATTGAACAGCGTCTCTTGACGGGGTAGCGCACGATGAAAATGCGCCTGCAGGGCATCGTAGGCGATGGTGATCGGCGTGCAGGCCAGGCGCGACAGTAGGCGTCGGGTATAGGCGTCGATCACAAAGACCGGTTGCCGCCATGCATATAACAGCATCGAATCCGCCGTTTCCGGTCCGATGCCATGGATGTCGAGCAAGGCGGTACGCAAGGCGTGACTGTCCCAGGCGGCGAGCGCATCCATGCCCCCGTGGTGCAACAGAAAACGGCAGAACGCCTGAATGCGTCGACTTTTCTGCCGAAAAAAGCCAGCGGGTCGTATCCATGCCTGCAGTTGCTCTGGCGAGGCATGCGTCAGTCGGGAGGGTGATAGAGCATTAGCGTCCTTCAACGACTGGATGGCTTTTTCGACGTTTGTCCAACTCGTGTTTTGGGTCAGGATGGCGCCAATGCACACCTCAAAAGGCGAATCGGCGGGCCACCAGTGCTGCGGGCCATAAGCCGCCAGCAGGCGCGGATATAGTGCTCGAATCGTGGCCTCGATCATGGATGGTAGCGTTTGAGTTTGCGCACTTCGGCTTTGGACAATGACCGCCAAGATCCTTGCGGCATGTCTTGGTCGAGACGGATGGGGCCAAAGCGGGTGCGAATCAAGCGGCGCACAGGGTGGCCGGCAGCGGCCAACGTGCGTCGTACTTCGCGCCATCGACCACGGCGAACGATGATCGTCAACCAGCTATGACTGGCGGATTCGGCATCGACAATGACGTCCCAGGCATCGCTTTGTTCACCCTGGCCGATATCCAGGCCGCCACGACGCAATGTGGCCAGGGTTTCCAGGGAAAGATGTCCGGCAACCCGGGCGCGGTACTCCCGCGCAAGGCGCAAATGCGGGTCGGTCAATCGACGATGCAGCTCCCCGTCGTTGGTCAGCAGCAACAACCCCTCGGTATCCATGTCCAGACGACCGATACTTTGCACGTTGGGCGGGACGTCGAGTTGATCGTAAATCAACGGGCGGCCACGCGCATCCTTGCGCGAGCATAGCAGTCCGCGTGGCTTGTTATACAAGAAGTAGCTATGCCGTTGGATCGGCCGCGCGGGTTTGCCGTCAACGACCACCTCGTCCTGGGTGCCTACGATGAGTCCTGGTTGCCGCACGATCTCGCCATTGACCCGGACGCGCCCCGCGAGAATCCACCGGTCGGCCTCGCGGCGCGAACACAGGCCGCATTGGGCCAAAAAGCGATTGATCCGCATCGAAGCGCATTCGCGCTTATGCTTGTTCATCCGGTGTATCCTCGCTATTGGCTCGCACGATCTGCTTAATCTCTTCCTCGCTGAGCAATTGTGCGGTATCGGGCAGGTCCTGCAATGAATTCAGGCCAAAGTCGCTCAAAAACTGCGGCGTGGTTCCGAACAGGTGCGGGCGTCCAGGCACTTCCTTGCGTCCCAGTACTTTGATCCAGCCACGTTCCAGCAGCGTACTGATCACCGAGCTTGAGGTTTTGACTCCGCGCAGTGCCTCGATCTCGCTGCGTGTGGTGGGCTGGCGATAGGCGATGATGGCTAGCGTTTCTAGAACCGCACGCGAGAGTTTTGGCGGCTGCGTTTGCCACAGGCCCCGTACCAGTTCCGCATGCTCAGCCGCTGTGTGGAATTGCCAGCCTCCGGCGACCTGCCGCAGGCGGATGCCGCGATTCGCGTAGTGCTGCTCCAGCATGCGCAGCGCCCGGATGACATGCTCCTGCTCGCTGGCGCAAAGTGTGCAGAGCTTTCGCACGCTGAGCGGCGTGTCCGCTGCGAGTATCAATGCTTCGATTTGGTAGGCAAGCCGTTGCTCAGGCATGCGCCTCTCCATTAGGCAGGATGATGATCGAATCATAGAGCGATTGTTGCATGATCAGTACCAGTCGCTGGCGCCACAGCTCCAGCAGGGCCAAAACCGTGGTCACCAGCGCTTCTTTTCCAGGCTGATCGCGCAACAGCTCATCCAGTTGCATGCTCCCTTGGCGCAGGCGATCGAGCACAACGCCCATCTGTTCACGCACGCTCATCGTGTCCGCCAGGATATGGTGTCTGATTTCCCCGCCAATGCGGGCGAGTACTCGCCGGAAGGCGAGTAGCAAGGCCTCCAGGTCGGCTTCCGGCAATGGGCGCTGAACGCCTGCGGCCTCCGGAAAAACGGGACGGGTGAATACATCGCGACCGGTGCGTGGCAGCTCATCGAGTTCCTCCGCAAGCGCGCGGTATTGTTCATAGGCGATCAATTGTGAAACCAATTCGTTGCGCGGATCGATCTCGTTGCCCTCCTCATCGAGGTCGGGCCGAGGCAGCAGCATGCGCGACTTGAGCTGGGTGAGTGTGCTCGCCATGACCAGGTAATCGCCGGCGACCTCCAGGTTGAGCTGCTCATGAGCATCGAGAATGGCCAGGTATTGGCTGGTGATCGTGGAAATGGGAATATCGAAGATGTCAATTTTTTGACTGCGTATCAGATGCAGCAGCACATCCAGCGGTCCTTCGAAATTGTTCAGCCGAATGCTGGGCAGGAACCCGGAAGAGGGCGCCAACACAGCCATGCTAGACGCGATAACTCATTTTCAATGATCGGCGCACCTTGTCCATGGTGCGGCTCGCCTGGCGTCGGGCACGTTCATTGCCTTGTCGGATGATGTCGTGCAGTTCGTCCTTGCGGGCCGCGATTTCTGCGCGCCGTGCACGGATGGGCTGAAGCTCTTCCTCCAGGTGCTTTAGCAAGCAGGCCTTGCATTCCAAACAGCCAATGCCAGCCGTCGTGCAGCCTTCGCGCACCCAGGCGCGTTCCTCTTCACTGGAATAGACCTTATGAAATTCCCATACCGGACACTGCTCCGGGTTGCCTGCATCGGTGCGGCGTATACGCGCGGGGTCCGTGGGCATGGTTTTCACCTTCTTTTCGGTCGTTTTCCATTCCTCTGCCAACTCAATCGTGTTGCCATAGGACTTGCTCATCTTTCGCCCGTCCAAGCCTGGCAGTTTGGAGGCAGGCATCAACAGTGCCTCTGGTTCCGGAAACAGGGGCGGTTTTCCCTGGCGGTACAAGTAATTGAAACGGCGGGCCACTTCCCGCGTGAGCTCGACATGGGGCACTTGATCTTCGCCTACCGGTACCGCATCGGCCTGATAGATCAGGATGTCCGCCGCCTGCAGCAGCGGATAGCCGAGGAAGCCGTAGGTGCCGAGATCCTTTTCGCGCAATTCCCGGATTTGATCCTTGTAGGTGGGCACACGTTCCAGCCAGGACAAGGGTGTCATGAACGAAAACAGCAGGTGCAATTCCGCATGTTCGGGGACCTCGGACTGGATGAAGATCACGGCTTTTTCCGGCTGGATACCGACTGCCAGCCAGTCGATCAGCATTTCCCAGATCGTTTTGCGCACAATCTCGGGATTGGCATAGTCGGTGGTCAGGGCATGCCAATCGGCGGCGAAGAAAAAGCATTGGTGGGTTTCTTGCAACGCAAGCCAGTTTTGCAGCACGCCCTTGAAGTGTCCGAGATGCAGCCGCCCGGTAGGGCGCATCCCGGACAGGATTCGTGATGGCTTGTTGTTGGCGGAAGATGTCGAGGCAGTCAACGTCGCTCCCCTTGGCTTAATCTGGTCCGCAACGTTAGCAAAGTGACGCATGAAATGCGATTGCATTGAATTCGCCATTGACGATAAAAGGCGACCCACTAAAATGCGCGCCAATATTCGCGGCGCTTTAGCTCAGTTGGTTAGAGCAGCGGAATCATAATCCGCGTGTCCGGGGTTCGAGTCCCTGAAGCGCCACCAA
>RFFT01000038.1 GCA_003696795.1 Zetaproteobacteria bacterium
CCGGGCAACGAGGACAGCAGCATCCGCCGCAGACCATTACCAATCGTGGTGCCATGCCCGCGTTCCAGCGGCTCGAAAGTGATCTTCGCCGAGCGGCCGGGAACCGTTTCCTCAATATTGATATTACGCGGCTTGATTAGCTTCATCGCGGCCCTCGCTACCTTACTTGGAGTACAATTCGACGATCAGCTGTTCGCGAATATTCGGATCCAGCTGTTCGCGCGCGGGTAGCTCACGGAAGACACCCTGCATGCTGGTCAAATCAACGTCGATCCACTCGGCGGTACCGCGCGACGCTGCAGCTTCTGCGGCAGCCTTGACCCGCAACTGCTCCTTGGCGCGCTCCACCAGTTCAATCCGCGAACCAACAGGGACACGGAAGGACGGAATATTCACCACGCGCCCGTCCACCTTGACCAGCTTATGGCGCACCAGCTGCCGAGCCTCCGTGCGCGAGCTTGCCAGCCCCATGCGATAAACCACATTGTCCAAACGCGACTCAAGCAAACGCAACAGATTCAGGCCGGTCACGCCAGGCATACGGTCCGCATCCTTGAAATAACGAACGAACTGCTTTTCCTGCAGACCGTAGATTCGCTTCACCTTCTGTTTCTCACGCAACTGCATCCCATAGTCGGACACCTTCGCGCGCCGGTTCTGACCATGCATACCGGGCGCATACGGACGCCGCTCCATCGCACACTTCGGCGAATAGCATTTACTGCCCTTGAGATAAAGCTTCTCGCCTTCACGACGACAAAGGCGACATTTCGCTTCCAGATATCGTGCCATGTATGTTTCTCCTAAACGCGGCGCCGCTTGGGTGGGCGGCAGCCATTATGCGGAATGGGGGTCACATCCCTGATCGAGGTCACATTGATCCCCGCAGCGGCGATCGCGCGCAGCGCTGACTCGCGACCCGACCCTGGTCCCTTGACCAACACTGCAGCATTCTTTACGCCATGCTCAATCGCCTTCTGCGCCGCCTTTTCCGCCGCAACCTGAGCGGCAAACGGCGTGCTCTTTCTCGATCCGCGAAAATCGGTGCCGCTGGTAGCCCAGCAGATCGTGTTTCCCGCCTCATCGGCAAAGGTAATAATGGTATTGTTGAATGTTGCCTGAATATGCGCTACCGCATTGGCAATATTCTTGCGCGCGCGCTTCTTAGCCGATCCCTTTGGTGCAGCCATATCTCATCTACCCCTTTACTTCTTCTTGCCAGCTACCGTGCGACGCGGGCCCTTGCGCGTTCTCGCATTGGTTTTCGTGCGCTGGCCACGAACCGGGAGCCCCCTGCGGTGGCGCAGTCCTCGATAGCATCCCAAGTCGGTCAACCGCTTGATGTTCATCGTGACTTCACGACGCAAATCGCCTTCAACGGTATAGTTCTCATCGATCTCCCGGCGAATCGCGTCAACCTCGGCGTCACTCAGGTCCTTGACCCGTGTATCGGGGCTGACCTTGGTTGCAGCGAGAATCTTCCGCGAACTGGCCAAGCCAATACCATAAATGTAAGTCAACGCAATCTCCACGCGCTTTTGCGTCGGGATATTTACTCCGGCTATACGAGCCACTTCAAGCCTCCTTGAGCACCATGGGGAAAAAGGGCGCGAAGGTTATCCATCCATCCACCTTCACGCAACCACTTAGCCCTGGCGCTGTTTATGGCGTGGATTTTCGCAAATGACACGAACGATTCCACGCCGTCGAATGACGCGGCACTTGGCACACATCTTCTTCACTGATGCACGGACTTTCACCTCAGCACCTCCTGCCCATTATTTTTCCCGGTAGCTGATGCGACCGCGCGTCAAGTCATAGGGCGAAATCTCTACCGTCACCCGGTCACCCGGAAGAATACGAATATAGTATTTGCGCATCTTTCCGGATATGGTGCACAGCAACTCATGCCCGTTTTGCAGTCTGACCTTGAACATGGCATTGGGAAGCTTTTCCACAACCTCGCCGGTCATTTCAATGATATCTTCCTTCGCCATCTCAGCCGCTCACCACCTGCTTCAACCTCTCAAAAACCTCGTCCATTGCACCGGATGCATCAATCTCGGCAAATCCCGGCTGTCTCGCGTAATACGCCAGCAATGGCCTGGTCTGTTGCTGATAGACCCGCAAACGATCGGCGATGACCTCTTCGCGGTCATCCTCGCGTTGGTACAACTCACCGCCGCAATGATCGCAGATCCCTGATTTTTGGGGGGGCGAATAATGCCGATGAAATCCAAAACCGCAAGCCCTGCATATCAAGCGCCCTGTCAGACGTTTGAGCAGCTCCTCCTCCGGCGCATCCATGAACACGATGCGATCCAACTTCAACTGCAAGCGATCAAGCATCGAATCCAACGACTCCGCTTGCGCCACATTGCGCGGAAAACCATCGAGAAGAAAATCCTTGCCACGATCGCCCGCAATGCACTCCTCAATCAGCCCGACAACGACCTCATCCGGCACCAGTTCGCCAGCATCCATGAACGTCTTCGCCTTCTTTCCAATCGGGGTACCGTCTCGCACCGCCGAACGCAGCACATCGCCCATGGCCAGGTGGCGCAAACCGTAGGTCTTGGCCAAGCGCACGCCCTGCGTTCCCTTGCCCACGCCCGGCGGGCCAAACAATAAGATATTCATCGGCGTGTCTTGAGTCGGGCCTGCTTCATCAGCCCCTCGTATTGATGGCTGAGCAAATGCGCCTGAATTTGGCCCATCGTATCCATGGTCACCACCACCACGATCAGCAGGCTTGTGCCGCCAAAATAAAACGGTACGGCGAGCTCGGAGATCAACCATTGCGGCAACAAACATACCAATGAGACATAAACCGCCCCCACCACGGTAATCCG
>RFFT01000039.1 GCA_003696795.1 Zetaproteobacteria bacterium
CGCGACTGTGGCATTTCGACACGCGATGCGGTCCTCTGGTGGACCCGGCGAGCCGCAAGCGGCACGATGCCGGATCTGGATAAAGCGTTCGAGGATCGATGCACATGCGGCAGCAAAGCGAGTTTTTCGATGACGCGACCGTTGCGCGCCTGTTCCCTTTTTATTTCACCTTCGGTCGCGACCACAAGATTGTCAGCATGGGCCCCGCCCTGAAAAAACTGCCCCAGCCACCCGCCCCGGGACGCGATTGGCGCGAAACCTTTGCGCTGAAAACGCCCGCGCACATTGCTCCGGAGTTCGATGCGATCTGCGCTTGCGCGCATGATGTGTTTGCGCTGCAGGCAAAATCCGGCGATCTCGAACTGACGGGGGAAATGCTGCTCGGCAAGGATGGGAACGCGCTGATGTTCCTCGGCACTCCGGTCATCCACGAACTTGATGAGCTTGAGACGCTGGGATTGAAAGCGAGCGATTTCTCCCGCCACGATCAGGCCCACTACCTAGCGGCCCTGCAACAACAAAAGCAAAGCCTGCGGGAGAAGCATCGACGCCTGAATGAGCTCGAGAAAGTACACCGCGAATTGCAGGACAGCGAGCTGAAATTCCGACAACTGACCGAGACAATGCGCGAGGTCTTCTGGATGACCGATCCGGAAAAGAACACGATGCTGTACATCAGTCCAGGCTACGAGGAAATCTGGGGGCGCAGTTGCGAAAGCCTTTATGCCCATCCGAGCAACTGGCTGGATGCCATCCATCCGGAGGACCGCGAACGCGTGATGCAGGCGGCAATGACGAAGCAGATATCGGGTGAATACAACGAGGAGTATCGAATCATCCGCCCGGATGGCAGCATCCGATGGATACGCGATCGAGCATATCCGGTTCGGGATGAACAGGGTAAGGTATTTCGGGTCACCGGTATCGCCACGGACATCACGGAACAGAAAGAAAACGAACGGGCCCGCCTGGAAAGGCAGCGGCTTGAAAGCATCGGTCTGCTCGCCGGTGGCATTGCGCACGATTTCAACAACCTTCTTGCAGCCATTGTCGGCAAAGCGGAACTGATCAAGATGAGGCTGACCGACAATGCGGCAATGTTGCGGAAACACCTGGACGCCATCCTTGCATCCAGTGAGAAGGCCGCGGAATTGTGCCAGCAGATGCTGGCTTACTCCGGAAAGGGGAAAATGGTGATCGAGCCCGTGGACCTGGCCGCCAAAACGCGGGAAATCGCGGATGTTCTGAAGGCTGCCATCGGCAGGAATGTGGAGTTGAAACTCGCCCTGCCGGAAACGCTGCCCCCCATCGAAGGCGATGCCGTGCAGTTGCAGCAGGTCGTCATGAATCTAATCATCAATGCTGCGGAAGCGATTGCCGACAGGAACGGGGTCGTATCGGTACGCGCCGGTGTCATGCATGCGGACCGAAAGTACCTGAAAAGCACGCGGTTCGATAACGACCTCCCCGCTGGGGAATATGTCTATCTGGAGGTCTCGGATACCGGCTGCGGCATGGATGATAAGACACAGGATAAGATGTTCGAGCCTTTCTTTACCACCAAGTTTGTTGGCCGCGGTTTGGGACTGAGCGCGGTGATGGGCATTTTGCGCAGCCATCGAGGCGCCATAAAAATCGATACCCGACCGGGGTATGGCACCACGATACGAGTGCTGCTTCCGGCTTCCGGTGACCGTGCGGAACAAGCCCCGGCCATATCGGCGGCAAGTGAGGCAAGTCGGTTTTCCGGCACCATCCTCATCGTTGATGACGAGGACATTGTTCGTGAAACGGCGGCGATGCTGCTGGAAGATTTGGGATTCCATTCCCTGCAGGCGGTCGATGGTGAAGATGGCGTGCGTAAGTACCAGGAACATCGACATCGCATCACGGGCGTACTGCTGGATATGTCCATGCCAAAGCTCGATGGCAAGGGCTGCCTGCGCGAGTTGAAACGAATCAACCCCAATGTAAAAGTCGTGCTTTCCAGCGGGTACAGCGCGCAGGAAGTGAACCGCCAGTTTGCCGGCATGTCTCTGGCCGGATTTGTCCAGAAACCTTACCGCTTGCAGCACCTTGAAAAGGTTCTCCGGCGCGCATTCGCGAACACCTGATGCGCGTTGGCTTGCATGGATTTGCCCCCATGTGGACCGAGGCCAGCGGCACGCTGGGTTGCAGCGGTCACCGCTGCAGTGTTTGGCAAGCGTGTGATGATTCCATCGCCCAACTGAGTGGACGCAACCAATCGCTGAGCCGGATCAGCGGCAGCCCCATCAGCGCCGTTGGGTCATCGAGCGACATGCGCGCAACCAGCGCGATCCCAAGGGATTCAGACTTGAACGCGCCCGCGCAATCCAGCGGCTTGTCCCGCCGGACATAGCGCTCGATTTCGCCACGCGGCAAGCGGCGAAACCAAGCGTCGCAGCTCACCAGGTCGTAGCGAACGTCATCACCATGCAGCAACGCCACACCGGTTAGAAAGCGTACCCGCTTGCCGGCGACATCCTGCAACTGTGCAACCGCAGCCTCGAAGGAATCCGGCTTGCCCAGCAGCCGCCCCTCGCACACAGCCACCTGATCGGAAGCGATCACGCGCGCGTCCGGCCACTGCCTGCTGACGCTGCGCCCTTTGCCCAGCGTATTCTCCCGCACCAGCCACTCAGCACCCGGCGCATCATCGCACAATTCCTCGAAGGAGGGTGCGACCTGTCGAAAAGGCAGCCCCAGACGACGCAACAATTGCGCACGATAGGTGGATGTTGAGGCGAGAATCAGCTCACACATGCGCCAGCACACTGAGCCATGCGAACATGCCCGTTGCGGTCAACATATCTCGCCACCATGCAGGCCACAGCCACCAGCGACGATCATCACCCCGCCACAATCGGCATCCAGAACGCAACGCATGCGCGACAAACGCGACGGCAATCAACCAAGCTCCTTGAGGATGCTGTACGGCCAGCAGCGACCAAAACAAGCCGCCGCTCATCCAGACGGACATCGCCAACACCCCCTTGCCGCTGGTGCGAAAAAACAGCACCGAATCGGCGGTGACGGCACAGACCAGCAACAACGCCGCGGCAATCGACCACAACAAAGGGAAATTCAGCGCAGGATGAAACAAACCCTTACGCAACCATAATGCCGGCCACAGCAATACCGGCAAAGCCATGGCCAAGGAGAGCGTGAGATAGGTCCAGCGACGGACCATTTCAGTCTCGCTGTGCACGCCGATCCCGCGCCGCATCCGGCTCCGACAACACATAATCGCCGGCAACCCAATGACCAAGATCAATCAAGCGACAACGAGAAGAGCAAAAGGGAAAGTCCTCCGCTTCGCGTTTGACGGGTTGGCCGCATAGGGGACAATGAAACCGCGCGCTCATCCCGCCACCGGAACCAGCATGTAGTGATAGTCAACATCCTCGCCGACCTCACGCGCCGGCTCCAGCGCAGGCCAACGCTGAAAACGCACCCGAATGGCCAGATGATTGCCGGACATGTCGGGAATCAGGCCCGTGGACACCTGTTCCGGCGAAAGCCCGACGACGAGCAAACCATATCGCCGCTGGCGATCGGGCGTAATCTTGTCCGACCCCTCCTGCGCCGTCCTGGCGCGCCACTGCACATAATCGTTCAACATCGCGTCCATGTCCTGCACTGCCTGCCGCAACGGCAACAATGCGTCATGCACCTGCTCTATCCGCCGCCTTTGCTGCCGCCATAACACGTCCAGACTTTGCGGTAGACAGCGCTGATGCCCCAGCAGATCCTGCTTCTTCTGGGCGTTGGCGTATGCCGCCAACAACGCATCCTCCGCCAGATGGCGCTGAGCCTCGGCAAGCCCACCCTGCAGGCATTGCATATGCTGTCCAAGCCTATTGCTGGCCTGACGAATCGACGCACAGAGCTCGGGATGGTCGTTTGCCAGACGCGCCAGCTGATCCTGCATCTCAGCCAGGATGGCGACAATTTCCGGCAGCGCAGCCTTACGACCCAAGTCGCCAAGCAGGGAGGCGCGAAGATCGCAAGCGGCCTGCACCCAAGCATAGGCGCCGTCGCAGCGCCTTGCCGTGTCAAGACAGGCTAGGGCATCGCGCACATCGATGAACGCCTGCATGCGGGCATTCAACGCGAATGAGAATCGCACCATATCAGTCAATGCCAGCCTCCCGCACGGGGCCTGCGCCTAGCCTTGCGAACTGGAGCGGGCAGCGGGAATCGAACCCGCGTCACGAGCTTGGGAAGCTCGGGTAATAGCCACTATACGATGCCCGCGAAACATGCCGAAGTATGACCCCTCCCATTTGGCATGCAAGCCTTTCGATGGAGAAATCAAGCTGTTGATTTTTCGGGCCAGTTACAGACGAAAGCAACGGGACACTCGGGACAGCGCGGCGCCCGGGCCGTGCAGATATAGCGGCCATGCAAAACCAGCCAATGATGCGCATGACGCAGAAACGGCTCTGGAATCACCGCCAACAAGCCATCTTCGACTTGGCGCGGTGTCTTGCCGATGGCAAGCCCAGTGCGATTGGCCACGCGGAAGATATGGGTATCCACCGCCAATGTTGGCTTACCAAATAGGACATTGAGCACCACGTTCGCGGTTTTCCGACCCACGCCAGGCAGGGACTCGAGCGCCTTGCGAGTGTCGGGAACCTGTCCATCATACTCATCCACCAAGATCTTGCAGGTGGCAATGATGTTGCGCGCCTTACTGTTGTATAAGCCAAGGCTTGAAATATAGCGCTTCAACCCCTCCTCCCCGAGCGCAAGCATGTCCCTTGGCGTATTGGCCACGGGAAACAGGCGCGCTGTGGCTTTATTGACGCCGACATCCGTGGACTGGGCCGACAACATCACCGCGATCAACAGCTCAAAAGGAGTCTGGTAATGCAGCTCGGTCTTGGGCTCCGGATTCAACGCGGCGAGGGTTTCGAAAAACGCCCGCACCTGCGGCTTCGTAAGCGGGCGACTCACGGCTGGGGCTCCGCTTCATTGACTTCCTTCAAAGTCAGCACAACGCGCCGCATGACGCGGCGGCCACTCGGCGAAAGACTCGGCTCCTGGATGATGAGCGAGTCATCGGTGATGCCGACCACTCGCCCGCCGCGCAAGCCGATATAGCCACCCTCGCGCACCACATAGCCCGTTCCGCCGCTATCCTCGACCATGGCAACCCGTTGATCCCCCATGCGATAAACGGCCACCAATTTCAAGGTCGCAAGGTCGAATGCCTCCAGCGGCTGACGGGGATGATCCAGCTTGGTGGGAGCAATGGGCATTGCCCGCAAAGGCGATGCGAAGGGGTCGCGCAAGTGCTCGAAATCGATCGTCGGAGCCTTGGTCAAATGCTGCGCCGCGCCCCCCCACACCATGGAGGCCGATATTAGGGACCCGGCCACCGCACCCACGAATAACGCTAGCCATGGCGACCTCATAGCGACTCCAAGGCGCGCCGCAACTGCATGATTTCCTCGCGCATACGCTGGATCATTTTCTCCTCCTGCTCACTGCGAACCGCCGCACCGTAGGCGACGATTGCCATCGCGAAATAAGCCAACGCAATATACAACCGTTCCGCAGCCCCATGGGCAAGCGCGATGTCCAACAGCCAAGCGCCAAGAACAATCGCCAGCATATAGACAGCGGACCACGCCGCCCCTGACAGGGAGCCTGCAACAATACAGGCAAGAAAGGGAAAGCCGAGACTCCAGACAAAACCGATATCACTGAAACCACCGACGAAAAACAGCAAGCCAAACAACACGGCCGCATGCAACAGAAAGACCTGTTCCATCCATGTGCGGCTGCCCTCGCGCCAGGCTCGCCACAGCAACAAACCGAGCGAGCATAACATGGCCAACTCGACACTTCCCAGCAGAACATTGCCCAAGCTAAAGTTGATCTCGCTAAACGTCGCCACAAACGGCAGAGCAACAACCAAACAGAACCTCAGGACATCCAGTTGCAACAACAGCGCCCCGAAAGACGCTTCGCCATCCTCTATCATGGACTGCATGACCGACCCCCAACGCATGCCGCACTAAACCTTAGCAGCCATTGACCAGGCATGCGACATATGCGCGCGCCTTGGTTTCCGGACGCAAGACATCTACAATGATAATGGCAGAACGCCATGGTCGAGGAGGCGAATCATGACACGAATCGGCGTATTGGTCGCGGACAAAAGCCGAGCCAAATGGTATACCAGCAACCAACGAAAGGGGCCTTTGCACCTTGAGCACAGTTGGGACCACCCGGCTGCCCGCATGCCCGAACGCGAACTGACCACCGACCTGCCAGGCAGGGCCTTTGACCGCAGGGGCGGCGGACGTCACGCGATGGGCACGGAGGTATCCCCCAAGCATCATGAAGCCGAACAGTTTGCCGGCCAGCTAGCCCAAGCGTTGGACCACCAACGCAATACCACTCCGCTCACACGCATCTATGTGGTTGCACCACCCGAGTTCCTCGGGCTTCTACGTAAGAAGATCGGCGCTGAAACGGCCCAACTGATTGCTGGCGAGGTTCCCCTTGGTCTAAGCACGGCCGAAGCGGCCGAGGTGCGCAAGCACCTGCCCGAGTACATGTGATGCCTGCTTAGGCCTCGCGCGCCGCCGCGGCCTGGGCATCAAGCCAAATCGTACGCCCACCGCTTTCGCGATGAATACGCTCCAACAAGGCGCGATGGGCCGCTTGCTCCTCCTCGGAGATGGTCAAGGGCCTGCGGCGCGTGAGCGGGGCGGTTTCAGCCTTTTCATCGCGATGGCCAGCCTGGGCCGGAAATTGAACAAAACTCGCAGCCGGCTGCCTCGGAACACCATCGGTGAGAGAAAATTGACGCCCCCCGGTCATGGCCAGATAAACCTCAGCCAACAATTCGGAATCAAGCAGCGCGCCATGCAGGGTGCGCTTTCCCCGATCGATGCCATAGCGATCACAAAGCGCATCCAAGCTGTTGCGTTGATGGGGGTGCCTCCTGCGCGCATAGGCCAGGGTATCGATCACCGGCACATGATCAATGCCGGGAAATCCATGCAAGCGAAGCTCGTTCATGATAAACGCCAGGTCGAAAGCGGCATTGTGAATCACCAGTGTCGCACCCTGGATGAATTCCAGAAAATCGGGGGCAATATCGGCAAAGCTTGGCGCATCTTTGACCTTCTCATTGCTGATGCCATGAATACGCACCACTTCTTCCGGGATGTCGCGACCTGGATTCAGATAGTGGTGAAATGTCCTGCCCGTAATCGTGCGCCGGTCAATCTCAACAGCACCAATCTCGACCATGAAATCCCCATTCAAGGGTGACAGGCCGGTCGTTTCCGTATCCAGCACCACCAATCGCATGGAGCCGATTATAGTCCGCGGCGTCCGCTTGCCAATGACCCCTACTTTGCCGGCGCGACCTGACCCCCACCGAACCACCGGTCGGGCAATGAGAAGAGCCCCTCGACCACCCGCGCCTTCGCTTGTTCGCGTTCCGAGGCCGGCACCTCTTTCACCTCCGCATCAGCCATCTTTCCGCGCATGCGGAAGACCTTGCTCAATAAGCTATGCGACTTGCCACCCAGCACATCACGCAATAGTGGGATCTTACCGAGCAAGGCATCCAAATGTTGCAACGGGTGCACGATCATCAGCAAATCAATCGTGTCCCGCTTGAAATCAAGGCTTCCCCGCCCCGCCATGTCCAGCGCACTCGCGCGCATGGCCAGGTTATAGATCTCAAAATGCTGATCCCGCAGCACCCCTTCCATCTGCAGGCGCTCGTACATCATTCCCGGACCGACGAGATCCTTGCGCTGCCCAATCAAGAGCTTGGGCAAGTCGGCCAGGCTAAGCAAGGCCAGCAGCTTGGTCATCGCGCCTCCCTCAAGAATGCGCCCCTTATCGACCCGTAAGCGCAAACGGCCACTCAACCCGCGCCACCATGGCTGATCACGCAGCAGAATGCCCGCACCCAGAAAAACCGCGCGCATCTGCCCTCCGATAAAACGTTGCGATAGTTCCCCCTTGCGCATCAGCTGACCGAAATCGCCGGACACCATGGCAAAGCCATGCCAGGCCACCCCCCCGCCGTCCGCCGGCAGCAACAGGGCGGACAAGTAAAGGCGTTGCTTTTCGATCTCGGCGGTCAACTCCCGGACATCGATTGTCCCGCCTCCCGGCAGGACGAAGGCGCAATCCACCTGCTGCAAGTTCATCCCCGATGTCTGAATGTAGCCGGCGTGAAATCGCCCCTCACTCCCCGCGCCAGAATCCAGTCGCATTTCCACCCCTTGCAACGCTGCCTCGCCCCAGTTGAAGCGATCAATACGCGCATGCAAGCGCCAGGGCTTGACGTGGGCCGCCCTGACCAACGTTTCGGGTAGCGCGGAACGATCGAGAAACCGGGCATCCACATCCAGCCTCCAAGGCTTGTCGCCCAACGGGAAGCGGATCAGCACAGCGCCGTTGAACGCGCCGCTCTGAACATGGGTGAAATGGAGCGTGAATTCATCCCTTTCCAGGCGCCCGGCCCCCTGCAGCTGCAGCCGTGTCCCCTGGCCGCGAATGTCGCTGAGCAACCATGCCGTGGGGGCCCCATACTGAATCTTGCCCGCCAAATTGACGACCTCGCCAAGACCGCGTTCCTTGCTCGTTCCCAGCAGGTTGCGCCACGCTGCCCGGGTCATATCGATGCGCCCCTGCAGCCGGCCATCCTTGATATCCAACGCCATATCCAGGCGTCCACCCGCACCGGCCACCGGCAGCTCGAAAGCCGCCACGATATTTGCCAGATCCGCATCAAACCGTGCCTGCAAGTCGCGCACTTGCCAATCACCGGCCTCATCTTTGTTCGCGGATAGCGAAACCGTTCCCTTGCCAAGCCCGGTTTGCACCTGCATCCCGGTGACCGTCAAACCGCCATGCAAGTCCCAACTGAGCCGGCCATCGCGCGCATCGAGCGGGACCTGATGCACGACCATCCGCCACTCACCCTCAGGCTGCAATGCAACCCGAATGTCCTTGGGGTGTGCCGACGCCGCCGGCCACTGGATGTGAAACTCGGCAAGCGCCATGCCTGCACGCCAATCCGCATGACGCAAAATCTCACGCGCCTGCCAGCGCGCCAGACGTGCTGGATCCACCCGCCCCTTTCCCTGAATATCGAGCAACAGTGTCGACCAAGGCAAGTGCAGCTTCGCATGCGCGCGGCCAACCTGCTCCGGCAACTGGCAGTCGAGAATCTGCGCATCCAGCGCTTGCTCGTCCAAGCTCACCCGCGCCCGCACCTGCCGCAACACATCGCCAGCCAACCCCAAAGCGATGTCCGCCCCCTGCACATCACCCTGCACGCGAAAGCGCAAGCCATCATCGAGCGCGCTTGCCTCCGGCCAGGCAGCCCATGGTCTGGGCCATGGAAATTCAACCTTTGCCCTTGCCTGGGTGACGTGCCCATCATGCATGCTGCCAAGCCATTGCCTCCACTCAGCGGATGAATCCAGCGGACGCAGCCCCTGCCAGAGCAAAGGCATCGCCAGGGAATCCGTGCGCGCCTGCAACGAAAACACACCGCGCGCCCAGCCACCCGACGCAACAAGGGCATTGTCGCCATAGCGCCAAGTCAATTCGCTGATCTTCCATGCAGAGAATCCCTGCCAGGGAGCACTGCCGGCGCGACAACGCAGCATCCCCCGGGCAGCCAACGTGCGCGCAGGCAATGCCCATGGTGAATTCGGAAACAAAGTAAAACCCTGCTCGCCGGACAAGCGCACGCGGTACTCCCATTGCCCGCCCTGACGATGGTGCAAATACACTTCGCCTTCGCCCAGGTTGCGTGCAAATGCCCGCCAGCTTGCGGGCAACCACGAAAGCCCGCTGAAATACAGCTCCAGTTGCCTTAGCTCCGCGCGCGCATCAAGCGACGCCCGCAAGGATAGATCGGGCCCTGTCACCTCGAGCCTGCCTCCGTCGGTCAACAGCAGCGAAAGATAGGGGAAAGCCCCTTTGTAACTGCCATAGCTCCAATGCACGGCGACGTGATCGAGCAATAGTTCCCCCGGCAATCGCATGGCATCGGGAGATGTTGCGTCTAACGCGGGATGCACATCCAATTCGCCGCCTGACAGCCGCACGCGCTGCGGCGCCATGTCTCCGAGCAATAGGCGCCACAGCGGCACCATGACATCAACGGTGCCCCGATAGGCAAATGTGCGTCCTTTGACGTCGATCCCCTCGGCACGCAACCAGATGTGTCCGGTCCAGGACCAGGAAAGCCGTCCAAGGTCCAGCGACTCCAACTCCAATTGGCGCATAAGATGGGCCCGAAGCTGGGGCTGCAGCTGAGCCAGCGATGGCATGCGCCAATACAGAACCAGCGCGCCCGCGCTCAGCAGCAAGAAACATGCCACCATGCCCCACAGCACCCATGGCCTCATCCTGGCGCGCATTTTGATTCAGCGGGAAGCGCTCAGCCCCGTTCTTTCAGCTTGGCAATCTTGCGCTGCAAGGCCTGTACCAGTTGCTGATACGTGCCATGCTCAAGCTGGCTTTGGAACTCCTGATAGAACGTGCGCACGAGGCTGGCGCCCTCGATCCGAATGTCATACACCATCCAGCCATGCGCCGTCTGATGCAACCGATATTCCACCGGCGTGTTCTTGGCGCCATCGGAAACGATCGTAAGTACCCGCGCGCGTTTGCCCTTGAACTGCACCTTTCGGTATTCGACACGTTGTCCCTTGTATTCGTTGAGCCGATTGCCATAGGACCACTCCAGCAGTTGACGGAAGAGATCGCTGAAACGCTTGCGCTCCTCCTCATCGAGGGTCTTCCAGGTGCGTCCCAGGCTGCGCCCCGCCATTGCCGCGTAGTCAAAACGGCCATTCACGATTTGCCGAATCCGCTCCCGATCCTGATCCGTCAGCCGCGTCTTGTCCTCCCGATGCTCCAACACATCGATAATCCCTGAAACAAAGGCCTTGACTACCTCGCCCGGCCCTTGATCGGGCGCGGCCCGCGCACTCAGGCCGAACCCCAGGAACGCGATCAACCCCAATACCGTCATCCATCGTTTCATCTTAAGCACCCCTTCATCCGATCTTGCATCGATATTCAAACACCGCTGCCCTACGCGGAACACGTGCAAAATCTACTCCTTGCCGCTGAAAATATACTTGCTCACCAGGTCCTCGATATTCAACGCCGATTCGGTTTCCTCGATCTCGTCCCCATCGGCGAGATAACTGTCCTCCACGCCCTGGGTGATGCGAATGTAGCGATCTCCGATGATCCCCTTGGTGCGCACCGAAGCAAAAGCGTCCTCGCTGATACGCACCCCATCATCGATACGCAGCAAGGCAATCGCCTTGCTATCCTCATCCAGGCGCACATCGTCCACGCGACCGATCACCACGCCGGCCATCATCACATCGCTGCCCACACGCACGCCGCCAATATCATCGAACACCGCCTTCAATTCATAGCCCGAAGCCCCCAAGCCGCCCACCTGCCCCAAACGAGCGGCCATCCAGCCGGCGCAGGCAAGGCCGATCAGCACAAATAATCCGACAACAATCTCAATGCGTTGATATGACTGCATGAACAGCCTCCTAAAGAAAGAATGAGGTGAGAATATAGTCCATGACCAACACGCTTACCGATGCGACCACCACCGCGCGGGTGGTCGCCCGGGCCACGCCCTCGGTGGTCGGTTCCGCACGGTAGCCCATAAAGGTACAAATCGCGCCGATCAGAAAACCGAACACCAGCGCTTTGACCCACCCGCCGTTGAGATCGTGGTTGCTAATCTTGGCTGTCATCTCCGCCACATAGGCCCCCGCATTCACGCCCAGCAAATCGACGCCGACGAGATAACCCGCGGCAATGCCCACCACATCGAACACGGCCACCAGCAAGGGAAGCGCAATCATCGTGGCCAGAATACGCGGCAGCAAAATGCGCGCCAGCGGGTTTACCGCCATCATGCGCAATGCGTCCAATTGCTCGGTCACGCGCATAATGCCGATCTCGGCGGTGATCGCGGAACCCGCCCGGCCAATCACCATGAATGCCCCGAGCACGGGGCCAAGTTCCCGGATAATCGACAAGGCGACACCCGCCCCCAGCAACGATTCGGAACCAAACTTGGCCAACGTATAATAGCCTTGCAATGCCAGCACCATACCCGTGAAGGCGCCAGTCACCACGATGATCGCCAACGAGCCCACCCCCAAGGCATGGAGTTGCAACACGACATGTCGTCCTTGCCATGGGCGCCGCAGCGTATGACCCAGCGCGCGCATGGTGAGCACCGCGCCATCACCCATCGCGTGCACCCCCTGGATGCAGAACCGCCCCAACGCACCCAATATGCGCACCAGTCCCGAACCCGTCATGCCTCCTCCAACAAAGACTGCGCATATGGCGTCGTGCTGCGCGAGAACGGTATCGGCCCATCCGGGCGCCCCTCGATAAATTGTCGCACGCGCGCATCATCGCTTGCCCGAATCTCGGCTGGCGTCCCCCGCGCGATAACCTCTCCCTGCCACATCAAGATGACATGGTCGGCAATCGCCAAGCCCGCAGCGACATCGTGCGTGACCACGACCGCGGTCATTTGCACCGTATCCGCCGTATCCCGAATCAACTCGGTGATCACGCCGGCGGAAATGGGATCGAGACCCGAGGTGGGCTCATCAAAGAACACGACAGCGGGGTCCATGGCCATCGCACGCGCAAACGCCACCCGCTTGGCCATGCCGCCGGACAACTCCGAAGGCATCAGGTGCTCGAAGCCGCGCAACCCCACCTGCTCCAACTTCATCGCCACCATGCGCCGAATCACCCGTTCCGGCAAATCGGTATGCTCATGCAAGGGAAACGCGACATTGTCATAGACATTCAGAGAGTTGAGCAGGGCCGAGTATTGAAACACCATGCCCATCTGTTCTCGCAGCGCAAACAGCCGCCGCTCGGAAATAGCGGTCAGATCCTCGCCCGCAAACCAGACATGCCCCGTGGTCGGTCGTTCCAGCCCCGCCAACAGACGCAATAACGTCGTCTTGCCGGACCCCGAGCCACCCATGATCGCGGTGACGGCACGCGGCGGAATATGGATATCAAGCGGGCGAACGGCTTGAACCTCGCCAAACACCTTGCTCAATTGCTCACCGCGAATCATGCGCCGTAGCGTAGCACACCCTTTCCCGTTTGCACGTGTGACGCCGGACACAGCAGGCCAAATCCGGGATGGCATGCCCTGCCTGGGCGCGCTACATTTGCGCTTCAAGATCGACATTTTCCGAGGGTAGGCATGAATTTTGCGGACAGAGACGGACTGATCTGGTTCGATGGCGCCATGGTTCCCTGGCGCGAGGCCAAGGTGCATGTGCTCACCCACACACTGCATTATGGCATGGGCGTGTTCGAGGGTGTGCGCGCCTATGCCACGGACCAAGGCACAGCCATCTTCCGCCTCCAGGAACATACCGACCGGCTGTTCCGCTCGGCGCATATCATGGGCATGTCGATGCCCTTCGACAAGGAGACCCTGAATGCGGCGCAACTGGCCGCGGTCCGCGACAATGGTCTTGCCTCCGCCTATATCAGGCCAATGGTGTTCTATGGCTCGGAAGGCATGGGATTGCGCGCCGACAACCTGAAAACGCATGTCATCGTCGCCGCCTGGAACTGGGGTGCGTATCTCGGCGATGACGGTATCAACCGCGGCATTCGCGTCAAAACATCCAGCTACACGCGCCATCATGTCAACATCTCCATGTGCAAGGCCAAGGCCAACGGACACTATATCAATTCCATGTTGGCCCTTGCCGAGGTTCAACGAGACGGCTATGACGAGGCCATGTTGCTCGATGCGGAAGGCTTTGTCGCCGAGGGATCGGGCGAGAATATTTTCATCGTACGCGACGGCGTATTGTACACCCCGGATCTGACCAGCGCGCTGGATGGCATCACGCGGGCCACCGTGATCCAGCTTGCGCAAGAGGAAGGCTTGCAGGTGGTTGTCAAACGCATCACCCGCGACGAAGTGTACGTGGCCGACGAAGCCTTTTTCACCGGCACGGCCGCGGAAGTGACACCCATTCGCGAAGTGGATGGTCGCCGGATCGGCACTGGGTCACGAGGCCCCATCACCGAACGGCTGCAGAGCCGCTATTTCGATGTGGTCCACGGGCGCAGCCCTGCGCACCGCGATTGGTTGCATCATGTCTGATCGCCTCTGGCTATGCCGACAATGAGCATGCGCACGCGCATCAAGGTCTGCGGCATCACGCGCCTGGAGGATGCGCTGGCCGCGTCCGAGTTGGGTGTTGACGCTGTCGGCTTTGTCTTTTACGACAAGTCGCCGCGCTACATCGAGCCGGTCAAGGCGGCGGGCATCATCCGCGAGCTGCCCCCCTTCGTCTCCGCGGTCGGGCTGTTTGTCAATCCCACGCAAAAAGAAATCGACGAGGTGCTCGCCTATTGTCCGCTCGGGGTGGTGCAACTGCATGGCGATGAAACCCCGGAATTCTGCGAAGCGCAGGCGCGGCGCGTCATCAAGGCCATTCATGTGGCCAATGCCGACGACTTGCGTCAAGCGCATCGCTATCCCTGCGCCGTACTGCTGGACACCAAGGCGCCGCCAGGGGTGTACGGTGGGACCGGTCAGACCTTTGACTGGCAGCTCCTGGAAGGATTTTCGCATGCTTATCCGCTGATCCTGGCGGGCGGATTGCATGCGGACAACGTGCGCGCCGCAATGGCGGTGCGCCCCTGGTTCGCCGTTGATGTCTCATCGGGCGTTGAGGCAACCCCGGGAATCAAGGATCACCAAAAAATGGCCGCGTTTGTCGCCGCCGTGAATGGACATTAAGCCATGCAGGAAGGAGCACAGATGGACGAGACGATCCCATACGATATGCGTATCACGCATGCCCCCGATGCGCGCGGCCATTTCGGAGCCTATGGCGGGCGGTTCGCGGCGGAAACCCTGATGGCGCCGTTGCAGGCGCTCGAGGAGGCTTTTTTCGCGGCTTGGGAAGACCCCGAATTTCAAGCCGAACGGCTCGCATTGCTGCGCCACTACGTCGGACGTGCAACACCCTTGTATCATGCCGATCGGTTGTCGAGGGAGAATGGCGGCGCTCAGATCTGGCTCAAGCGCGAGGACCTTACCCATACCGGCGCGCACAAGATCAACAACACGATCGGCCAGGGCCTGCTGGCGCGACGCATGGGCAAAAAACGCGTCATTGCCGAAACGGGTGCCGGCCAGCATGGTGTGGCGACCGCCACCGTGGCCGCAAAATTCGGCATGCAATGCGATGTCTACATGGGCCGAGAGGACGTTGAACGGCAAAAGCCCAATGTGCTGCGCATGCGTTTGCTCGGCGCCAATGTCATCGCCGTCGATTCGGGCACGGCCACCTTGAAGGATGCGCTCAATGAAGCGCTGCGGGACTGGGTGGCTACCTGCGAGGACACCTTCTACATCATCGGCACGGTGGCCGGCCCCCATCCCTATCCCCTGATGGTGCGCCAGTTTCACGCTGTAATCGGACAAGAAGCGCGCGCGCAAATGCTCAAACAGGCGGGATGCCTGCCCGATGTGGCGATCGCCTGCGTTGGGGGCGGCTCCAACGCGATGGGGCTGCTGCATCCATTCCGCGACGACGATGTGCGTTTGATCGCCGTCGAAGCGGCTGGCCATGGACTCGATTCCGGTGCGCATGCCGCGTCGCTTGCCCGCGGACGAGCCGGCATCCTGCACGGCAACCTCACCTATCTACTGGAGGACGAGGACGGACAAATCCAGGGCACCCATAGCATCTCGGCAGGCTTGGACTATCCCGGCGTGGGACCCGAGCTGGCCGCCATGCTGGATCGTGGCGAGTTGGAGCTCGATGCCGCGACGGACGAGGAAGCGCTGGAGGCCTTCCAGCGCCTCACCGCCTGTGAAGGCATCATTCCGGCGCTCGAGTCCAGTCATGCGCTGGCTGCGGGTATGCGCATCGCCGCCGGCTTGCGCAGTGATCAACATGTACTGATCAATCTTTCCGGTCGAGGTGACAAAGACATGAATACCGTGTTCAAGACCCTGGGCTGGCTGGAGTAGGCATCATGAATCAGATCGACAAGGCATTCGCCCGTTGCAAGGAAGAAGGACGTGCCGCCCTGGTCGGCTATCTCACCGCCGGCGACCCCAAGGTCACCGTCTCTGAATCGCTCTTGCTCACCTTGGCCCGGTCGGTGGATATTCTCGAGATCGGCATGCCCTTTTCCGACCCCATGGCGGACGGGCCCGTCATCCAGGCCGCCAGCGAGCGCGCCCTGGCGGCCGGTACGCATGTGCGCGATGTGTTCAACCTGACCGCCAGCGTGCGCCGCCATCACCCAGAGCTTGGCATTGTGCTGATGGGTTACGCCAATATACCCTATGCGATGGGCATTGAACACTTTGCCCAACGCGCAGCGGAAGCCGGCGCCAACGGGGTGCTGATCGTCGATGTTCCCGTGGAAGAAGACGACCTTTGGGGCCGGCACTTGCAGCGGCATGGGCTGCATCATATCCCGCTGCTCGCGCCCACCTCGTCGGAAGCACGCATTCAAGCCACCTGCGCGCAAGCCAGCGGCTTTATTTATTATGTCTCGCTGACCGGGATCACGGGCGCGGACATGGGCGATATCACTGGTGTTCAGCAAAAGGTTGCCGCGATCAAGCAGCACACAACGCTGCCCGTGTGCGTGGGCTTCGGCATCAAAACGCCGGAACAAGCGCAAGCGGTGGCGCGCTTCAGCGACGGCATTGTGGTCGGTAGTGCATTCGTGGCCAGCGTCGCGGAGCACGTCGATGATCCTGAAGCGGCACAACGGGAGATCGATCGTCGTGCCCAGGCTATCCGCAATGGGCTCATGCGCTGAACCGCGCGGTCGGTTTTCGCCTTACAGGCAGAATGATAGAGTGCGACGCATATCGTGCTAGGGAAGTGGATATATGAGCTGGATTACCCGATTGATTGAAGGTCCCAAACGCATCCTTTCCTCGCGTTCATCCGACAGCCCGGAAGGGATCTGGCTCAAGTGCAATGGATGCGGTGAAATGCAGTACAACAAGGAAATGCGCCGCAACCGGATGGTGTGCCACAAATGCGGCCATCATATGCGCATCAGCAGCCGGGAACGCGCGGAATTTTTGTTCGATCCCGATAGCTGGCAGGAATGCGATCAGGACCTTCGTTCCACCGATCCGCTCAACTTCAAGGATCAGAAACGTTATCGCGACCGGCTGAGGGACGCTGAAAAGAAGGCCGGCGCCGGCGACGCGGTGCGCAACTATGTAGGCAACATCCAGGGAACCCAGCTCTCTGTTTCGATCTTCGAGTTCGCCTTCATGGGTGGCAGCATGGGCTCGGTCGTGGGTGAAAAAGTCGTTCGCGCCATGGAACGGGCCTTGCAACAGCAATGCCCCTATCTGCTGATCACCGCATCGGGTGGCGCGCGCATGCAGGAAGGTGTGCTCTCCCTGATGCAAATGGCCAAGACATCCGCGATGGTCAACAAGCTGCACGACACCAAGCTTCCCTTCATCTGCTTGCTGACCGACCCAACCATGGGTGGTGTATCCGCCTCGATTGCCTGGTTGGGGGACATCATCCTGGCGGAACCCGGCGCGCTGATCGGATTTGCGGGTCCGCGGGTGATTCAGGAGACCGTACGCGAAACCTTGCCCGAGGGCTTTCAGCGCGCGGAGTTCCTACTCCAGCACGGCCTGATCGACGCCATCGTCGACCGGCGGGAGCAACGCGAATATCTCCACACCCTGCTGCGCCACCTGACCGCAAGCAACTAGCTTGCGCCCTGCCACGATCGAGGCCTGGCTGGCGCAGCTAGGCAACCCTGCGGCGGATCGCGATTATCAACCAGGCCATGCGCGCATCCATGCGCTGCTCGCCCACATTCATCGGCATCGGCCCCGGCTGCGCATCCGTATCGCCGGCACCAATGGCAAAGGCTCGACAGGGTTCATGTTGAGCGAGGCGTTGAAGGCAGCCGGGCTCACCGTTGGCTTGTACACCTCGCCACACCTCCGCCGCTTCAATGAACGTATCCGACTGCAGGGCGTACCCGTTGCGGACGAGCATCTTAGGCGCGCCTTGGAACGGATCATGCCCCATGCCTTGCGCATCGGCGCTTCCTACTTCGAAGTCGCAACCGCGCTCGCTCTGGATATCTTCGCCGATGCCGACGTCGATGCCGAAATTCTGGAGGCAGGCGTCGGCGCGCGGCTCGATGCCACCACCGCAGTACCCGCCGATATGGCGTTGCTCACCCCGATCGGACTGGACCATCAAGCGTGGCTGGGCGATTCCCTGTCAGCCATCGCACAGGAAAAAGCGCACATCATGGATGGCTGCCGCCGGGTGCTTAGTGCGCCGCAACCAGCTTGCGTCATGCGCGTCCTACGCGCCCACCGCTCCGATTTGATCATCGCGCAATCAGCCTGGTCCGGCACCTTGGCCACACCCGGACAACACCAGCGGATCAATGCCGGACTGGCGTGGCTGGCCACCCAAACGCTTCAGCGGGCCGGTCTCATAGTCGCTGACACCACGCGCCTGCGTGCGGCCATCGCCGATACGCGCGTCCCTGGCCGGCTGCAATACGTCCGCTGGGGCGAGCGGCATATCTGGCTGGATGCGGCACACAATGAGCATGCAATCGAGGCTCTGCTCCCCACCCTGCCGGAACTCGCGCAACCGCTGGACGCCATCCTGCTGTTCACACGCCCGGATCGCGACCTAAGCCATGTGCTGCCCCGGCTTCGCCCATATACACGCCGTTTGATCGCCGGCCAAAACGCAGCCGGTAGCTTCGATAGGTTGCGCGCCTCCCTGGAAACGGAACTCACATCCCGCGCCAAGGGCGCCTTTCTTGTGCTCGGCTCATTCACCACCGTGGCCGCTGCGCTCGACTGGCTGGAGACCAATATCGCCTCCAACCGCGCATTCAACACACCAGTCGATACCGGCTAGCCACCCTGCTTCAGGTCCTGATAGATATGCAACAGGCGCTCGGCCACGATCGACCAATCGAACTCCTTTCTCGCCCGACGCAAGCCCGTTGTCGCCAATTTTTCGCGCAATGCGGGATCGTCCATAACACGAATCAGTCCCGAAGCCACACTGCTCGGGTCTTCCGGATCGACATAAATCGCATCGCTACCATCTTTCGTGAAAAAGGGTATCCCTCCTACCTTGGCGGTGACGACCGGCAATCGGGCGGCCCAGGCCTCGAGAATCACGATGCCAAAAGGCTCGTGCAGGGAAGGAAGGCAAAACACCTCGGCCGCGTGATAAGCGCCTTTGAGCATAGGGTCATCCGGAGTCATGCCGGGAATCAAGGTAATACGATTCCCCAGGCCCAGCTCGGCCACCTTGTTCATGAGGCGTTGATGATAGTGAGCCACGGTGATTGGCCCGATCAATACGAGGTGCGCATCGGGATATTTATCAAGCACCATCTTCATCGCCTCAACCAGCGCAATCTGGTTCTTCTGAAAATCAATGCGCGATACGCACAAAATCAGCCGCCGGTCGGCGGGAATGGCGAATTGTGCCCTGAACCCTTCGGCATCACCCTCGGCAAAGGCCCGGCTATCAACGCCATTGGGAATAAACTCGACGCGCTGATCAGGCAAGGCCTTTTGCGCCGCAACCGCCTCGTTTTCTCCAACGCAAATCACAGCAGCGGCATCCTGCAACACTCGCCGGGACCCAAGTATGGCGCCAAACGGTTTCCCCCATTCGAACGTGTTGCGAATCGGCGCCAACATCTGCTCCATTTCTTTCTTGGGCACATCGAAAACCCCGCCATGGAGGGTGATCACGTATGGGATGCCGCGCAGCTTGGCGGCCGTACGCACAACACCGCCCAAGCGTTTTCCCGAATGCGCGTGCAGCAGATCAACATCCGGCTCACGCAGCAGCGCCCATAACAGAGAAAGGGAAAGCAAGTTGCCGCCCTTGCGATCCATTTGGTGAATATCTTTTTCGTCCAGCCCCCAATAGGGGTAGGTGTAGGAAAAGCGGCGAACCGGAACGCCCTGCATCGTTTCCTGTGCACGGTCCGCCAGAGCCATGCTGGTAAAGATTTGCGTATCGTGCCCGGCCCGAATCAATGCTCGGCTGATTTGCAACAGAACCGTCTCCGTCCCACCCCATTCACTGGCAACGAAGCGTCTTGGTACATGGATGACTTTCATAACTTCACCGCCGCAATAATCCGTCCAGGGCATTCATGTGGACATAGTGCGTTTCTCGACCGGCCCTGTCCAGCAACGTCTGTCGCTCTGCTTCTTTTTCCCCTTAGACGTGCGCCGCAACAAGCTCCAACCAACGATGCGCCAAGGTCCGGCTGAACGCCTCGTCGTCCGCTTCGCGCAGCACATCCACCAGGTCGGCAACGTAAGCCTCGGGAATATGGTACATTGCGCCGGTCGCCTCCCAGCCTTCCTGCGTCCGCAACAGACGCAACCCAAGCACATCCCCTTCCTCGAACATCCGGCTCGCGTAGGCATCCTGCAAGGTGACGGGCGCTGCCTCCCCGTCCAGGCAGTCGCGCACCGTAAATGAATCGCCCGGCACACATGCCTCAATGCGATAAAGCCGCAGTGGAAACTCGGCAAGGCCGGAAAGATACGCGCATTGCACATCGTCCAGCCCGATCTCCTCGCGCCGCTCCAGAATCAGGCGCAACGGAGAGCCATACCCTTCCAGTTCACCCTCGGCGACCAACAATTCAAGCAGATTGATATCATGCACACTACGGATTCGCGGATCAGCGGTGGCAATGCCACGTCGCTGCTCCTCGCTCAACCCGGCAAGCCAAACCTTATCCACCCATGCATCAATCGGCTCCCGATAGCGGGCATGAATCCAGGCCAAGGCCTTCTGCACGCCCTCACGCCGACTTAGCGCCGAGGCCTGTTGCTCGCGTTCGCGCAGCAAACAGCATTTCTTGTACTTCTTGCCGCTGCCACAAGGGCAGGGCGCATTCCGTTGAATACGGGCCACCTGAATCTCCTCTTACCTTTGCCTTACGCGCTCGGCTCGGAATCGACCACGAACCCCTTTTCGCCTCGACGCATGCCAACCGGACCGGTGCGAGTCATCTCAATGATGCCAAGCGGCTCCAGCATACGCATGAATGCATCGAGCTTGTTCGCCTTGCCGGTCAACTCGAGCGTATAGCTGCGCGCGGACACATCGACCACCTTGGCGCGAAACACGTCTGCCATACGCAACACCTCGGCGCGCTGCGCATCCTCCGCCCTGACTTTGACCAACACCATCTCGCGCTCCATATGCGCCTTGTGCGAAATATCCTCGGTCTTGATCACCGGAATCAGCTTATTCAACTGCTTCTTGATCTGCTCGATCACATGTTCGTCTCCACGTGTCACCAAGGTCATCCGCGATACCGTATGATCCAGCGTCGGTGCCACGTTCAGGCTTTCGATATTGTAGCCTCGCGCCGAAAACAGCCCCGCGATACGGGTCAACACGCCAAACTCGTTTTCCACCAGAATCGTGATCGTATGCCTCATGCCAGCACCATCTCGTTCAGTGCAGCCCCAGCCGGAACCATGGGCAACACGTTCTCTTCCTTGGCGACCGCCACATCGACAAGCACGAAGCGCTCGCCATCCACCGCCAATGCTTTGCGCAACACCTCATCCAGCTCATCCGGCCGACTCGCACGCAAACCGACACCGCCATACGCCTCCGCCAGCTTTACGAAGTCGGGCAGAGAATCGAAGTACGAATGCGAGTACCGCGACTCATAGAACAGCTCCTGCCACTGACGCACCATGCCCATATAAGCGTTGTTCAAGATGATGATCACCACCGGCAGTTTGTATTGCCGGGCGGTGGACAATTCCTGGATACACATCTGAACAGACGCATCGCCGGTAAACAGCACCACACGCTCGTCAGGCTTTGCGATCTGCGCCCCAATCGCGGCGGGCAGACCATAGCCCATCGTACCCAAACCGCCGGATGTCAGCCAGCGGCGTGGACGGCGGAAGCCGTAATGCTGGGCGGCCCACATCTGATGCTGGCCCACATCCGTGGCCACGATCGCCTCGCCCCGCGTCAGCTCATGCACCTTGCGAATCACGGTCTGTGGCTTGATCGGGCCATCGGGCTTCTGTTCGAAGGCCAGACAATCTTTCGCGCGCCACGCCTCGATCTGGTGCCACCAAACCTGCAGCGCCGCCTCATCCGGCCCCTCGTCATGCTGGGCCAACTCGTCCAACAACTGCCCGAGCACCACGCCCACATCGCCCACGATCGGAATGTGCGCCGTCACATTCTTCGAGATCGATGCCGGGTCGACGTCGATATGAATAACTTTTGCCTCCGGCGCGAATGCTTCCAGCTTGCCGGTCACCCGATCATCGAAACGGGCCCCAACAGCCAGAATCAGGTCGGAATGGTGCACCGCCATGTTGGCCTCATAGGTCCCATGCATACCGAGCATGCCGAGAAAACATGGGTGATCGTAGGGCACGCCACCGAGCCCCATCAGCGTGTGGGTAATCGGAAAACGCAACCGATCCACCAAGGCGCGCAGCCGTTCGGCGCCATGCGGCGAGCTGATCACCCCGCCGCCGGTATAGATGATCGGACGATGCGCCCGCAGCAAAGCCTTGACCGCCTTGCGCACCTGGCCCGGATGCCCCTTGGTCGTCGGCTTGTAGGAGCGCATGCGCACCGCCTCCGGCCAAACGAACTCGCAACTGTTGGTGCTCACATCCTTGGGAATATCCACCAACACCGCGCCCGGCCGACCGGTGCGCGCGATATGGAAGGCCCGGCGGATGGTCAGGGCGAGATCTTCCACCCTTTTCACCAGAAAATTATGCTTGGTTGCACTGCGGGTAATGCCAACGACATCCGCCTCCTGGAAGGCGTCATTGCCAATCAGACTGGAAAACACCTGCCCCGAGAAACAAACGGTCGGCACGGAATCCATATTCGAATCCGCCAGCCCGGTCACCGCATTGGTTGCACCGGGGCCGCTGGTGACCAGCGCCACGCCGCATTTGCCGGTCACCCGCGCATAGCCATTGGCCGCATGCAACGCCGCCTGCTCATGGCGCACCAGGACATGCCGGAAATGACTCTGATCGAAGATTGCATCGTAAATGGGCAACACCGCCCCGCCCGGATAGCCAAAAATGACATCCACACCCTCGCGCTTGAGGCATTCGACAAAGATTTCCGCTCCGCTAAGTTTCATGGCAACCTTCTTTCAAATGGCTTGGAACATCGCAGCGCCCACCTCGCCTGTCAAGGCGGGCCGCGCCAACATCGCCAATGCTAGCGACCGCGCGCAGCAGACGCCATTGGCGCCTAACCGAAGACGGGAAAGTGCGCGCTGGAAGCCATGAAAAACAGCATCGGGATCGACAGGACCGTGTTCGTCCGGCTGGCAATCAGGGCTTTCCTGCCTGCGGCGGCTTTGGCTTCCGGCGTCGCCTCAACCATGCCGATCACCTTCTGTTGATTGGGCCAAATCACGAAGAACACATTCGCCCACATGATCAGCCCGAATGTCGCACCGATCATGATATCGACACTGATCGCATGCGCTCCGCCCATTCGCCACAGACCAACCAGGAGCAGCACTCCAAACAACACGGTAGCCAAAGATGCCCAGCGAAACCAGAACAAGGCGCGACGCACAATGCCGCCTTCCTTGAACAACTCCTCCTTGCCCGCAGCGGACATTTTCGCCAACGCGGGAACCTGCACGAAATTGAAGTAATAGAGCAGTCCGATCCAGGTGATGCCGGCAAGAAAATGCCCCCAGCGCGCCACCGCACCCAGAACCTGCTCGCCATCAAGTCCGCCGCCAGCCATAAAGGACGCGGCAATCAACAGCGCGGCAAGCACAAAGCCGGCCGCAATCGCCATCCTGTGATTGGTGAATATCGACATCTTCGCACCTCCAGCACACTGAACTCATGCGCACTCCAAGCATTCTAGGCGTTACGGCGTATTTTTTCTGCCCTCGTGATTTACGGGCTTTCCGGCACCCCATGCCTCAGGTTTCCAGTTCCACCCCGATAATACGCGACACGCCGGGCTCTGGCATCGATACGCCAATCAATCGATCCGCGTGCTGCATGGTGATTTTATTGTGTGAGATGGCCAAAAACTGCACACGGTCGGATAGCTCGCGCAGCATGCGTCCGAAGCGGTCGACATTCGCATCGTCCAACGGCGCATCCACCTCGTCGAGCACACAGAAAGGCGCCGGCTTGATCTGAAAGATCGAGAACACCAACGCCACCGCGGTCAGCGCCTTTTCGCCGCCGGACAACAAGCCAACGTCCTGCAGTCGCTTGCCGGGTGGTTGCGCGATCACCTCAACCCCGGCGCGCAAGACATCGTCCGAATCCAGCCGCAGCTCGGCGCGACCACCACCGAACAAACGGGGGAAGGTGCGCTGGAATATCTCATTCGTCTGTTCGAACACGGCGCGGAAACGTTGCCGCATCGTGCGATCAATCCGTTCAATCGTTTCGTTCAGGGTATTCAGGCTGCGTTCCAAATCAGCAACCTGCTCGGCGAGAAACGAGGCACGCGCTTCCGCCTGCTCATGCTCTTCGATGGCCAACAGGTTGACCGGACCAAACCGCTCCAGGCGTTCTTCCAATGTCCGACATCGCGCCGCCAAGGTATCGTCCTGCTCTTGCGTTTCGGGCACGCGCCGCACAAGCTCGTCCGGCGCGAGGCGGCAGCGCAGCGAAATCTCCGCTTCCAGATCCTTCAAACGCGCCCGCTGCGCGGCAAGCCGCAATGCGACCTCCTCGCGCCGTTTGCCACTGGCCTGGGCCCGCGCGCGCTGCGCGCGCTCCTCCCGCTCCGCCGCATGCAATTGCTGCTGCA